>DASUWY010000032.1 GCA_036378175.1 Thermoleophilaceae bacterium | reverse complement strand
GTCGCCACTCCCGGCGCCTTCGAACAGGCGTCCAACTCAGGTTCAGGAGCCTGAGGGACCGTCGATCAACCGGGCCGTGGACCGTCCCTTCACGTTCAAGCTCGAGCGCGTTCGCGCGCTCAGGGAGCGCAAGGAAGAGCTCGCCAAGGAGGAGCTCGCCGCTTCGCTCGCCCTTCGCCTTCGCGGCGAGGCGATGCTGCGCGCCGCCGCCGAGAGCGTGGAGCAGGCCCGGGGCGTGCAGCGTGCCGCAGCAGGCGCCGCGATGACCGCCCAAGAGCTTCAGGCCGCCCAGGCCTACCTCGAGCGCACCGAGCGCGAGCGGCTGTCCGCCGAGCTCGACCTCGACCGGCGCGACGCGGAAGTCGACGCCCGCCGCGTCGCGCTCCAGAACGCCGCGCGCGAGCGTGAGGTGCTCGAGCGCCTCAAGGAGCGCCGCCGCACCGAGCACCGTCGCGAGTCCGAGCGCCGCCAGGGCGCGCTGCTCGACGAGATGGCGATCACGATGCATCGCCGGGAGGGCCTCGCGCGATGAGCGTGGACACCGTAGTGGCCCGCGTGTCGCAGCTCGAGGCGATGATCGCTGCCGCGAACGGCGGATCGCCCTCGCCCTCGGTCGCGACCTCGACGAGCTTCGACCACCAGCTTTCGCAGGCCACGAGCGCGCAGGCGGCGACCGCCACCGCCGCAACCGGCACGAGCTCGACGGCCACCGGCTCGGGAAGCGTTCCGTACGAGCAGCAGATCGATGCTGCCGCTCAGAAGTACGGGATCGACCCGGCGATCCTCAAGGGCCTCATCAAGCAGGAGTCCGGCTTCAACCCAAATGCCGGCAGCCCGGCGGGCGCGCAGGGTCTCACCCAGCTCATGCCCGGCACGGCTGCCGCCCTGGGAGTGACGGACGTGCACGACCCCGCGCAGTCGATCGACGGCGGGGCGCGCTACCTGAAGCAGCAGCTCGACCGCTTCGGCGGCGACTACAGCAAGGCGCTCGCGGCCTACAACGCGGGTCCCGGCGCCGTGCAGCGCTACGGCGGCATTCCGCCCTACGCGGAGACCCAGAACTACGTGAAAAGCATCCTCGCGTTCGCGCAGCAGTACCGCCAGGACGGCGGTGCGGCGGCGACCGCAGCCCAGTCCCAGTCCACCACCTACTCCACGGTTTGACATGACACCGAATAGAGCAGCAGCCGCCGAGGCACTCGCCTCGCAGCCACCGCCAGGAAGGCCGCCCTCCAGGGGCAAGCCGGAGGCGACGGGGGATCCCTTCGCAACCGTGCTGGATCAGCACCAGGCCCGGACCGCCGATGCGGAAGGCCCGAAGAACGACAGGTCAGAGGTCGTAGGTCATAGGTCAGAGGACTCTCGACCGAAACCCTCGAAGCCTCAGGGCAAGGCCGATGACGGCCAGCCCAAGGATTCCGCTCCCGCCAATGCGCAGCCGGTCGATCCGGCTGAGGCGCCGGTGGTTGCTGCAGCCGTTGTGCCGGTGCCCGTTATTGCTCCGGCCGCTGATGCGGTTTCGATCTCGCAGGTGGCCGGCAAGGTGGCTCAGGACGGTCCCGCCCTCCCCGCGCCCGTGCAGCTCGCCGCCACGGCTACGGCTACGGCTACGGCTACGGCCAGCGCTACTGCTGTAGCTGCGCCCGATCAGGACGCGGAGCTGCCGGTGGCGGACCCCGCCCTGCGCGCCGACGCGGCGAAGCAGGCGGTCCCGCAGCTGCCCAAGACCGCCGCCCCGGTCGTGGCCGACCCGGCGAAGCCGGCGGCGCCGCAGCCGCCGGTGGTGGATCCCGGTAAGGGCAAGGGCGAGGCGAAGACCCCAGCCTCCGACCTCCGTCCTCCGTCCTCCGACCAACCGCAGGCGGAGCCTGTGGCAAAGCCGAAGGCTGCCGCTCCTGCGGCCCCCAAGCAGGCACAGCCGCAGTCGCAGGCTCCCGCGCAGGACGCACCCGCGCCGGCGCCCGCGCATACTGCGGCACCCGCCACGGCTAACGCCGCACCGGCCGCTCAGGTGGCCGCGCCGGCGGCGCCCGCACCGACGGCTCCCGTCGCCGCGCCGGTTCAGCCGGCGGCGCCGGCAGCTCCAGCCCCTACGACCGCCGACCTCCGACCGCCGACCCCTGTTCCAGGCATGCGCCTTGAACAGGCAGTCGAGACCGTGCACCAGGTGATCCGCATCTCCCAGACGAACGGGATCACGCAGGCGCGCGTGCAGCTTCACCCGCAGGAGCTCGGAAGCATCGACATCCACCTGCGTTCCACGCCGGACGGTGTGGTGGCGCGCGTGGTGGCCGATGCGTCCCAGGCGGCGGCCGTGCTGCGGGACGGCGGCGACGAGCTTCGCCGCCAGCTCGCGTCCCAGGGCATCAACCTCACGCACTTCGACGTCGGCACGACCGGCGGCGAGCAGCGGGGGGCTGCCTTCGGGAACGGCGGTTCGAATGACCGTCGCGGCGCCCCAAGCCAGCCGAACGACGCGGAGCTCCACTCATCCACCGACAACCTCGAGGAGACGACGATCAGCCTGCCCAACGGCGTTCTGGTCGACGTCCTCGCCTGAGACGACAAGGAGAAGAGACAGATGGCCGTAGATCCCACAGGCTCGGCGGTGAGCACTCCGACGTCGTCGGCGACCCAGGCCCAGCGCAGCGGCAGCGGGCTCGACAAGGACAGCTTCCTGAAGATCATGGTCGCGCAGCTCCAGAACATGGACCCGATGGCCGCGAGCAGTCAGGACCCGACTCAGTCGGTCGCGCAGATGGCGCAGTTCTCGATGCTGGAGCAGCTCACCAACCTGTCGGCCTCCGCCGACAGCACGCTGTCGGCGCAGAAGCAGACGCAGAGTCTCGCGCTGCTCGGCAAGACCGTGAGCTACACGGACTCGAGCGGCACGGCGAGCTCCGGCGTGGTGCAGAAGGTCGACTTCGGAAGCGATGGCACGACCAAGCTCACGCTCGACAGCGGGTCCGTGATCACTCCGAGTGACGTTGCGGGGGTCCAATGACGGGTCCCGCCCAGAATCCGGCGCTGCTGCCGCCCGGGCTCGCGCCA
This sequence comes from Thermoleophilaceae bacterium, assembly GCA_036378175.1. Classification (GTDB taxonomy): domain Bacteria; phylum Actinomycetota; class Thermoleophilia; order Solirubrobacterales; family Thermoleophilaceae; genus JAICJR01. The sequence goes on along the minus strand of DASUWY010000032.1, from coordinate 50,230 downwards.
GCCGCGACGCCCGCGGCGCCGGCGAGCGCCCAGACGCGCCCGGTCACGGGCCCGTCGTTCCAGGAGATCTTCCGGCAGCAGCAGGCCGGCAAGCTGCAGTTCTCTCAGCATGCGCTGCAGCGAATCGAGCGCAGGGGCATCGACCTCTCGGACGGGACGCTTCAGCGTCTCGAGACGGGCGCCGCCCGTGCCGCGAGCAAGGGCTCACGCGACTCTGTCGTCTTTGTGGACGGCACCGCATTCGTGGTGTCCGTGCGCAACAAGACCGTCATCACGGCGGTAGACCAGGAGCACATGCGCGAGCACGTGTTCACGAACATCGACTCTGCGGTCATCGCCTGATGCGCGACCCGCGTAACCACGACGGCCGGACCCCAAGGACGGGGAGGCCGCTTCCACGAAAGGAAACGATGCCCCGATGATGCGGAGCATGTTTGCCGCGATCAGCGGCCTCAAGTCCCATCAGATCATGATGGACGTGACGGCGAACGACATCGCCAACGTCAACACCATCGGTTACAAGTCCAGCCGCACGACCTTCAAGGACTCGCTCGCCCAGCTTCAGCGCGGCGGTGCGGGTCAGGGTCCCGGCCAGGGCGGCTCGAACCCCGCGCAGGTCGGCCTGGGCACCCAGCTCGGCACGATCGACAACGTGATGGGCTCGGGCGCGCTCCAGTCCACGGGCAACGCGCTCGACGTGGCGATCCAGGGCGAGGGCTGGTTCCGTATCGGCCAGGCCACGGTCGCCGGCACCACCGCCACGCTCACCGCCGGTACGCAGCAGTACACGCGCGCGGGCAACTTCAGCCGCAACGACCAGGGCTACCTGGTCACGGCTGACGGCTACTACGTGATCGGCCGCACCGTGCCGAGCACGACGGTGACCACCACGCCTCCGGGCGCGGACCAGCTCATCAACATCCCGCCGGGCGCGTCCAACGTCGCGATCGGCCAGGACGGCTCGGTGAGCTACGTGCCCGCGGGCTCGACCACGCGCACGACGGCCGGCTACATCTCGCTCGCGAAGTTCCCGAACGAGAGTGGCCTGCAGCGTGCCTCCGGCAACCGCTGGCTCTCCAACGCCGCCTCGGGCAACGAGGAGCTCGGCACCCCCGGCGGCGACTTCGGCGCGACGACCTCGGGCACGCTCGAGATGTCGAACGTCGATCTCGCCACCGAGTTCACAAACATGATCAGCGCCCAGCGCGGCTTCCAGGCGAACTCGCGCGTGATCACCACCGCTGACGACATGCTCAACGACGTGGTGAACATGAAGCACTAGTAGTGCGCTGACCTAAAGAGCGTGACCACGCGGCACGGCAGGGTTGAGGGACCTCTGTCGTGCCGCGTGGCACGGACCTTGGTGACTGGTGACTGGTGACTAGCCACCACACCGGTCACTAGTCACCAGTCACCCAACCAGGACTCGAACCAATGATCACTCTGCATCGCCTAGGCCACTCCGACGAGCCGTTTCTGCTCAATAGCGATCTCATCGTCGCCGTCGAGGCCTGCCCGGACACGCACATCTCGCTCGCCACGGGCAACAAGATCGTCGTGTCGGAGAGCCCTCAGCAGATCGCCGATGCGGTACGCGAATGGCGTGCCAGCATCCGGCTCGCGTCACTCCGGACCGTCTAGGTAAGGCCGTCTGAGGCCAAAGATTTCCCTGTCCCGGCCGACTACCGGGAGCGGAGGCTCTGTGCTGTGAAAGCTATTTCTGCAATCGGGATTGGCGCCGCCGTCGCCTGCGTGCTGATGAGCGCGATGATGGAGGGGACCCAGATCCCCGCCTTCATCAACATCCCGGCGATGATGCTGGTGTTCGGCGGCACGCTCGGCGTGACCATGGCGGGCACCTCCATGGACCAGATCAAGCTGGTCCCGAAGCTCTACAAGCTCGCGTTCGGCCCCCCCGAGTACAACCTCCGCGAGCGCGTGGCGCTGCTCGTGAAGTTCGCTGAAATGGCGCGCCGCGAGGGTCTCCTGGCACTTGACGACGAGCTGCAGAACGTCGAGGACGAGTTCACCCGCAAGGGCATGCAGCTCGTGGTGGATGGCACCGACCCGGAGCTCGTCGCCCAGATCCTCGAGATCGAGCTGGAGGCGATGGCCGGCCGCCACACCAAGGGTGTCGAGCCGTTCGAGAAGGCCGGCGGCTTTGGCCCGACACTCGGCATCACCGGCACCGTGATGGGCCTGATCCACGTGCTCGAGAACCTGTCCCAGCCGTCCACGCTCGGACCCGCCATTTCCGGCGCCTTCATCGCCACGCTCTACGGCGTGGGCTCCGCCAACATCGTCTTCCTTCCCGTCGCGAACAAGCTGAAGTTCCTCTCCTCACTCGAGATGGAGCTCGGATACCTCACCATCGAGGGCATCCTCGCCATCCAGGCCGGTGACAACCCGCGAGTGGTGGAGAGCAAGCTGCTCAGCTACGTGGCTCCCGAGGCGCGCGGCGCCGAGGGTGAGGCCGAGGCTGCGACATCCGCCGCGAGCGAGCCCGCCGCGGCGGCCGCATAACGCTCATGAGCGCGCACCGGGGCGGTCGCCGGGGGCGCCGGGGAGGTCACGGCGGCGGCCACGAGAACGAGGAGCGCTGGCTCCTCACCTACTCGGACATGATCACGCTGCTGATGGCGCTGTTCATGGTGCTGTTTTCGATCTCGTCCGTGAATACGTCGAAGTACAAGGACCTCCAGAAGTCGCTCCAGGACGCCTTCTCGGGGAAGATCCTCACCGGCGGAAAGCAGGTGATGAACAGCGGCAGCGACGGCAAGAGCCCGAGCGATCAGGCCTCGCCCGCGATCGTCCCGATCAAGCCGCAGATCGGCAATACCAGCACGTCCAGCCAAAAGGCGAAGGACGACAGGGAGTTCCGGAAGATCAAGGCCCAGATCGACGCCTACGCGCGCAGGCACGGGCTGTCGAAGCAGCTCCAGACCCAGATCGCGCGACGCGGACTCGTGGTGCGGCTGCTCACCGACCAGGTGGTGTTCGATCCAGGTCAGGCCGTCCTGAAGGCCCCCGCGCTCCCCGTGCTCACGGGCGTGGCGCATGCGCTGAACATCGACAAGACGCATCCGATCATGGTCGAGGGCCACACCGACAACGTGCCGATTTCGGGATCTCAGTTCCCCAGCAACTGGGAGCTGTCCACGGCTCGAGCGTCAGTGGTCGTGCGCTTCCTGATCCATACGGGCATCGACAAGTTCAGGCTCGGGGCCGCGGGCTACGCAAATCTCTACCCCGTGGCCTCCAACTCCACGGCAATCGGCCGATCAAAGAACCGACGGGTGGAAATCGTGCTGCTCCGGCAGGACCAGCAGATCACACCCGACATTCCAGGGAACGGATAAGCAGCAGCTCCATGGAGGGAGTTCCAAGTGAAGAAGAAGTTGAAGTTCGTGATCCCGATCGTGCTGGTGCTGTTCGGGGGTGTCTACAAGACGGTGCTCGCCAAGCCGGCCAAGCTTCCGAAGCCGAAGATCGCCGGAACGGTGTACGTGATGCCGAAGGAGTTCCTGCTCAACATGGCCGATGGCCGCTACGCAAAGCTTGACGTGTCGCTCGTGCTCGACAAGTCGGAGGTCCTCCCGAAGGCGGAGGGCTCGACGAACGAGAACTACGGCGCGCTCGAGCAGGAGCCGGCCGTGCGCGACGTGATCACGAACATCGTCACCGACGCCCCCTCGAAGGACCTGATCGACCGCACCGGTCGCGAGGACCTCAAGAAGCAGATCCTCAAGGGGATCCGCCAGAACACCGACGTGAAGGTCGACGAGATCCTGTTCACCGACGTCGCGGTCCAGTAGAGGAGAACTCGTGTCCCAAGAGATCGAATACCAGGCCCTTGAGAGCACGACGGTCGCCGAGCAGCGCGCGGCGGACCTCCACCGCCTCGAGGACGTGCCGGTCGAGCTGGCCGTGGAGATCGGTCGCACCCACATGACGATCGGCGAGACCCTGGCCCTCGGCCCCGGCTCCATCGTCTCCCTCAACCGGTTGGCCGGCGAGCCCGTCGACCTGCTGGTGAACGGGAAGCGGATCGCGCAGGGCGAGGTTGTCGTGATCGACGAGGAGTTCGGACTACGCCTCACTGAAGTGGTGTCGCCTGCCCGGCGGCTGCGTGAGGCTGAGTCCTCGCTAGAGCAGTAGCGCGTATCGAGTCTCGAGACTCGGGCTAAAGCCCCGGTCGAAGCGGCCGAATACGTCGGATGGTCACGTCCCTCAACTTGACCGTCCCTCAATGCGATTGGCTCAACTTTCGATCGCCGCATCCGCGGCTATGGCCGGCGTTCTCGTGCCGGCACACGTGGCGCTCGCCAAGCCCTCCGGGCCCGGTGAGAACACGCCGCTGAACCTTCCGGTGCAGACCACGCACAGCTCGAGCACCCCGGGCGCCAGCGGCGGCAGTCTCGTCCACACCTTCATCGGCCTCGCGATTGTGCTGGCAGTGATCTACGGGCTCTACTGGGTGCTGAAGCAGGTGAAGGCGAGCCGCGAGGAGCGCTCCTCCGGCCAGGGACTCTCCAGCGTCGCCACCCTCGCCCTCGGCCCCAACCGCTCCGTTCACCTCGTCAAGAGCGGCCGCGAGTACGTGCTCGTCGGCGCCAGCGAGAACGGTGTCACGCCGATCCGCACCTACTCCGAGGAGGAGGCGCACGACGCCGGCCTCGTGCCCGACCCCGTCGAGTCCGAGCTCGAGGCCCCGCTGCCGGCCCGCCCGCAGAAGAGCGGGATCCTCATTAAGGACGTTCTCGACGAGATCCGCCGCAGGACGGTGCGCAAGTGAGCATCCACACCTCAGGCGGCAACGCCGTGGAGATCTTCCTGATCATCGCCGGGATCTCGCTGGTCCCGGCCCTGCTCTTCACGGTCACGGGCTTCACCCGCATCCTGATCGTGCTCGGCTTCATCCGCAGCGGCCTCGGCACGCCCACCGCGCCGCCGAACCAGGTGCTCGTGGGCATCTCAGTGTTCCTCACGATCTTCGTGATGGCGCCCACCTTCAACGCGATCAAGAAGGACGCCATCGACCCGCTGAGCCACCACAAGATCAGCCAGTCCCAGGCGATCCAGCGCGGTCAGGAGCCGCTGCGGCAGTTCATGTTCAAGCAGACGCGGGAGAAGGACCTCGCGCTGTTCGCCAAGCTCGCCCACCTCAAGCAGCCGAAGACGCGCGCGGACATCCCCACCTACACGCTGATCCCGGCGTTCATCATCAGCGAGCTCAAGACGGCGTTCCAGATCGGCTTCCTGATCTTCCTGCCGTTCCTCGTGATCGACCTGGTGGTCTCGTCGACCCTGATGAGCATGGGAATGATGATGCTGCCGCCGGCGTTCATCTCCCTGCCTTTCAAGATCCTCCTGTTCGTCCTGGTGGACGGCTGGAACCTCGTCACCCAATCGCTCGTGCAGAGCTTCCACTGAGGTAGAGAGTGAGCCAGGACGTCGTCATCAACCTCGTGATGCAGGCCATCACCGTCGCCGTGAAGGTGGCGCTGCCGCTGCTGCTCGCCGGCCTCGTGGTGGGTCTGCTCGTGAGCATCTTCCAGGCGATCACGCAGATCCAGGAGATGACGCTCACGTTCATCCCGAAGATCCTGGCCGCGATCGTGGTGATGGTGGTGGGCGGCCCGTGGATGCTGAACCAGATCATCAGCTACACGGAGCAGCTCTGGCAGGGCATTCCGGGGATCGTCTCGTGAACGCGCTCCTCCAGCAGTTCAGCGAGCGGCAGCTCGTGGGCTTCATCCTCGTGCTCGCGCGCGTGAGCCCGCTGTTCCTGCTCGCGCCGATCTTCTCGTCGCGGATGGTGCCGGCGCGGGCCCGCGGCGTGCTCGCCGTGGCGATCTCGTTTGGCCTCGCGCCGCTGGCGCTTCACGGCCAGAAGCTCTCGTTCGACGCCATGACGCTCGGCGGGCTGCTCGGCAAGGAGATCCTCGTGGGCCTCGCGTACGCGTTCGCGCTGGCGGCGGTGTTCGCCGCGATCAGCGTGGCGGGCTCGCTGCTCGACACCGCGATCGGCTTCTCCTACGGCTCGCTCCTCGATCCGATCACCGGCACGCAGTCCACGATCCTCGCCCAGCTCTACGCGATGGTGGGCGTCCTCATCTTCATCGCGCTCGACGGCGACCACTGGATGATCGAGGGGCTCGCGCGCACCTACCAGCTCGTGCCGATCACGAAGTTCCCGTCGATCGGCGCGCTCGTGGGCGGAGCGGACAAAGCGTTCATCTCGATCTTCGGCTCGGCGATCGAGCTGGCGGCCCCGGTGATGCTGGCCGCGCTGCTCACCGACTGCGCGCTCGGGCTCGTGGCTCGCGTGATGCCGCAGCTCAACGTGTTCGCCGTGAGCTTCCCGGCGAAGATCGCCGTCGGCCTGCTGGTGATGGGCATCTCGCTGCCGTTCGTGGGCGGCTGGATCTCGGACCAGGTGCAGGTGTCCGTCTCGTCCGCCCTCCAATCGATCCACGTGGCCTGAGCAATGCCGGGCGAGCGCACAGAAAAGCCGACTCCCAAGCGCCGTAATGAGGCGCGCAAGAAGGGGACGGTCGCCAAGTCGTCGGACATCAACGGCTCGCTCGTGACGCTGGCGGCGCTGTTCGCCCTCGGGTCGTTCGGGCCGAAGGTGGTGCAGACGCTCGAGGCCTCGATGATCACCGGGCTCGGCCAGATCTCGCACCCGGACGTGGTGAGCCAGCAGGGCCTCGGCAAGGTGCTGGTGTCCACCTTCTCCGGCGTGCTCACCGCGGTGGGGCCGATCGCGGGCGTGTGCATGCTCGCCGGCGTGCTCGCCAACGTGATGCAGGTGCGGCCGAAGCTCAACATGTCGGCGCTCAAGCCGGACCCCAAGAAGCTCAACCCCACGGCGGGAATCAAGCGGCTATTCGGCCCCTCGGGCGCGTTCGAGGCGGGCAAGGGGCTGCTAAAGGTCACCCTGCTCGGCGTGATCGCGTTCATCACGATCAGGCCGAAGATCACCGAAATCGCGGCGTCCGTGGGAATGTCGCCCCAGGACTTCCTCTCCACCGCCGGGTCCACGATCCTCGCGGTTGCGCGGCGCCTGGCGGTCGCGTACCTGATCATCGCGATCGGCGACTACTTCTTCCAGCGCCACCGCGTGGAGAAGTCCCTGAAGATGTCGAAGGAGGACATCAAGGAGGAGGGCAAGTCCCAGCAGCTTCCGCCGGAGGTGCGCGGGGCGATCCGCCGCAAGCAGATCCAGGCCGCGCGCGCCCGCATGATGTCGGCGGTGCCGCAGGCGGACGTGGTGGTCACGAACCCGACCCACTTCGCCGTCGCGCTCGCCTACGACGGCAACAAGGGGGCCCCCGAGGTGATCGCCAAGGGCCCGGACCTCGTCGCGCTCCAGATCCGCCGCATAGCGGAGCAGCATGGCGTGCCGATCGTCGAGGACCCGCCGCTCGCCCGCGCGCTCCACGCCGGCGTGGAGGTGGGGCAGGAGATCCCCGAGGAGTTCTTCCACGCGGTGGCCCAGCTGCTCGCCTTCGTGTACCGCGTGGCCGGTAGGAGGGCCGTCTGATGGAAGCGACGATGGGTCGTCTGACGAAGCACACCGACCTGCTCGCCGCGGGCGCGGTGGTGCTCGTGGTGCTGATGATGATCATCCCGCTGCCGCCGGCGCTGGTGGACCTCTGCATCAGCCTCAACATCTCGGCGGCGCTCGCGATCGTGGTCACCACGCTGTACCTGCCGAGCGCGCTCGACTTCAGCTCGTTCCCGAGCCTCCTGCTTCTCACCACGCTGTTCCGGCTCGCGATCAACGTGTCCGTCACGCGCCTCGTGCTGCTCCACGGCGACGCCGGCGGAGTGGTGCGCTCCTTCGGTCAGTTCGTGGTGGGCGGCAACGTGATCGTCGGCCTCGTGGTGTTCCTGATCCTCATCGTGATCCAGTTCGTGGTGATCACGAACGGCGCCGGCCGCGTGGCCGAGGTGGCCGCCCGCTTCACCCTCGACGCCATGCCCGGTAAGCAGATGGCGATCGACGCCGACCTCAACGCCGGCCAGATCACCGACGAGGAGGCGCGGCAGCGCCGGAAGCTGATCGCCCGCGAGGCCGACTTCTACGGCGCGATGGATGGTGCCTCCAAGTTCGTGAAGGGCGACGCGATGGCGGGCCTCCTCATCGTGGCGATCAACCTCCTCGGCGGCATCGTGATCGGCCTGCTCCAGCAGCACATGTCGATCGGCGAGGCGGGCAAGCACTTCTCGCTGCTCACCGTCGGCGACGGCCTCTCGGCACAGATCCCGGCGCTGATGATCTCGGTGGCCACCGGCATCATCGTCACGCGCACCGCCTCCGAGAAGGACCTCGGCAACGACATCGCGGGCCAGATCACCGGCCAGAAGAAGGCGCCGCTCGTGGCCGGCGCGATGATGATGGTCCTGGCGCTCGTGCCGGGCCTCCCCAAGCTGCCGTTCGTCGTGATCGGCGGGCTCTTCCTCTTCCTCTGGCGCCGCATCAAGGACCGCCCGGATCCCGTGAAGGCCGCCGAACAGCAGTCGCAGCTCGAGCAGGCAGGCGCGCAGAAGGAGCTGCCCGCTCCCAAGGACGCGGCGCTCGAGGCGCTCCAGGTGGACGCGCTCGAGCTCGCGATCGGCTTCGGCCTCGTGCCGCTCGTGGACGAGTCGGCCGGCGGTTCGCTGCTCGCGCGCGTGAAGACGATCCGCCGCCAGATAGCTTCCGAGCTCGGCGTGGTGATCCCGCCGGTGCGCATCCACGACGAGGTGGGTCTCGACGCCCACGAGTACGTGGTGAAGGTTCGCGGCGCCGAGGTGGCGCAGGGCCGTATCCTCGCCGGGCACCAGCTTGCGATGGACCCGGGCGACGCCGTCGGCCAGCTGCAGGGCGTGCCGACCACGGAGCCCGCGTTCGGCATCCCGGCAACGTGGATTCCGGACGCGGCGCGTGCGGAGGCGGAGGCTCTTGGGTACACGGTGGTGGACCGGGAGTCGGTGATCGTCACGCACCTCACCGAGACCATCCGGGCGAACGCAGGGGACATGCTCACACGGCAGGACACACGACAGCTGCTGGACCAGCTCAAGGAGACCAACGCCGCGGTGGTGGAGGAGGTCGTGCCCGACGTGCTCCAGCTCGGCGAGGTGCAGCGCGTGCTGCAGAACCTGCTGCGCGAGGGCGTGTCCGTGCGCGACCTCGGCACGATCGTGGAGGCGGTGGGCGACAAGGCTCGCGTCACCCGCGACCCGTCGCTGCTCGCCGAGTACGCGCGCCAGGCTCTCGGCCGCGCGATCACCGCGCCGCACCTCGACGCGGAGCGGAAGCTGCGCGCCATCTCGCTCGACCCGGTGGTGGAGCAGGAGGTGTCCGACTCGATCGCTCAGACCGCCGACGGCGAGTACCTCGTGATGGAGCCGTCGCGCGCACAGCAGCTCGTGTCGATGCTCAAGGAGCAGATGGAGAACTCGCTCGCGCACGGGGGGCGCCCGGTGCTGCTCTGTTCGGCGCGCGTGCGCCGCCATCTGCGCCGTCTCTGCGAGCAGGCTCTGCCGCAGCTGCCGGTGTGCTCCTACAACGAGGTGATGCCGGGTATCCGGGTAGAGACCGTGGGGGTGGTCAACGGATGAGCGCCGCAACGCGCACATACCGCGGCAGCTCGCTTGAGGAGATCCTGCCGCGCATCAGGGCCGAGCTCGGTCCCGACGCCGTGATCACGCGCCGGCGCGAGGGGCTCACCGGCGGCGTGGCCGGCTTCTTCCAGAAGCAGTTCGTGGAGGTTGAGGCTCATGCGGGGGCTCCTCGCTTTGAGGTGCTCGATGACTCGGACGCTCTGCCGGACGCGCTGCAGGCCCAGTCACCAGTCACCAGTCACCAGTCACCCGCGCCTGAACCTCCGGCCATCCAGAAGATCCGCGAGCAGGCCGCTCCCTTTGCCGACCAGTTCTCGGCTGCGCTCGAGCGCACCGAGCCGGCGCCGGGCACCGCCATGGCGCCGCTGGTTGCCGGGCGGCGGACGCCGGCCGTGGCCGCCGAGATCGTGGACGACCTCGTTGAGGCGGGGCTGCATCCGGCGCTTGCCGAAGGCGTGGTCACCGAGACGGTGTCGCATGTGCTGCCGTTCGCGCCGCACTCCTCCCTCGAGCGGCTCGTGCGCGACACGCTGGCGCGGCGCATTCCGGTGCAGTCCACCTGGACTCGCAGGGGCCGCACGATCGCCTTCGTCGGCCCCGGAGGCTCGGGCAAGACGCTCTGCACCGCGCGGCTCGCCACGGCCTACGCCACCGGCAGCGACCTGCCGGTGATCTGCCTGACGCTGCGCCCGCGCGACGGCGGCGCCGAGCTCAAGTCGCTGCTTCACCCGCACGGCGTGCCGGTGTACGCGATCGACGATCCCGCCGAGGCCCGCGCCCGCATAGCCGGAGCGCGCGAGCATGCGCTGATCGTGATCGACACGCCCACGGTCTCGCCTGCCGTCCCGAGCGAGGTCGAGCGCCTGACGGCGGATCTCGAGCGCATCGGCGTTTACGAGATCCACCTCACGCTTCCGGCCACCGTGGGCGCGCAGGCGGCTGACGACGTGATGCGCGGCTTTGCCCAGCTCGGGGTGTCGCGCATCGTCCTCACGCACGCTGACGAGACGGGCCACGTCGGTCCCGCCGTGGGTCTCGCGATCAGAAGCGGCCGTCCGTTCTCCTACATCTCGAGCGGAACGAAGGTCGACGGTGGGCTTCTACCTGTAAACCCAGCGGCGCTCGCGTCGATCATCGTGACATGAAGCTCTTCGGGCGCACGAAGACAGACGAGGATCGGAGCGGTTCCGAGCTCACGACAAATCAGCGGGTCGAGCTGAAGATTCGCGGAGTGGGGCGCACGTCCGGGGTCGTGGAGGAGATCGAGGACGACGGCGTGGTGATCGCGCTCGTGGTACCGGCGAACGCGGACGCAATGGCCCTCGAGGCGCCCGACGCGGTACTCGAGTACCCGACCCTCCGGGGCCTCTACAGGCAGAAGGGGTACGCGACCTACAACCGCCAGGACGGCGACAAGGTCCGTTTCGTCGGCCGCGAGGAACCACAGCTGATGCAGCGTCGCGAGTTCGTCAGGGTGGCGGTGAACATGTCGGTCGACGTGTCGCTGAAGGACAAGCCTTGGCCGATGTCGTTCGATGCCATCAACCTGAGCGCAAACGGGATTCTCCTAGGCGCGCCGAGCGCGGGCGTGCTGACCCTCCAGTTGGGGATGTTCCTTTGGATGAAGGTTCCGCTGTACGACGGAAAGGACGCGATCAGCGTGCGCGGCACGGTCGTGCGGGAAGCCCACAAAGGCTCGGTCGGCGTGCGTTTCGACCACATCAGCGAGAGCGATCAGGAACGCCTCGTCCGCTTCGTGATGCGCCAGGAGCGTGAGCAGCGCAAGCGAGGAGCAGTCTGAGATGGCTAAGAAGAAGAACCAGGAAGATCAGCCCACCACGATCACGCCCGCCGGGGCGGAGGACGTGAAGGTCTCAGCGCACCCGCGCGCGCAGGCGCAGATCCGCCGCTGGAAGGGAATGGGCGGACTGGCCGGCTTCCTCCTCATGGCGTGGTACTCGCATCGCTCGGGCACCGACTTCGTGCATCTAGGGCTGCGCGCTCTGCTGGGCGGCATGATCGGCTATGTGGCCGTGTGGGCCGCCGCGGTCTACGTGTGGCGCCAGATCGCTCTCGCCGAGGTGCGCCAGCAGGCGCGCATCGTCGCCGAGCGGAAGTTCGCCGCGCTCGACGCCGCCAGGGAGAAGGGCGCGGCATAACCGGGTGAGTCATGGAGCCGATCCAGCCAATCGGCCCGCGGGTGTACGAGATCCCGGGCGTTGAGCGGGTCTCGCAGCGCGTAGACCCCGAGCAGCAGAAGCGCGAGCAGCGGAAGCGCGAACAGCAGAAGCAGCGCGAGCGTCGCGACGACGAAGAGCAGCCCGAGGAGGACGACGGGCTGCCGCACATCGACATCTGCTGCTAGCTCAAGCAACCGGTCCCGCTGCCGACCTAACGGGACGTGGATCCGTCCCACACAGCTTCGGGCGCCCCTGCTCTGCTTTGGCTCGGCGGCTATGAGGAGGCCACCGGCCTAGCCGACGAGATTCGCGGCTTTCTGCGCGCGCTCGAGTCACGCGGGCACCACCCGGCGGTCCGCCGCTTCTACAAGCCGCGGCACGCGGTGGAGCTGTCGCGCGAGGACCAGCAGATGGTCGAGGTGCAGAGCCGCCGCGAGCTCACCGCGCCGCTTGTGGCGGTGCACCACTACATCACCATCAAGAGCCAGGTGCAGATACCTGGCGCCGCCAATGTCGCGCGCGCGATGTTCGAGACCGATCGCCTGCCGCTCGGCTGGCGCGACCTCCTCCTGCAGCGCGACGAGGTGTGGGTTCCCTGCGAGCACAACGCCGAGGCGTTCCGCATGGGCGGCATCCCAGCTTCGCGGCTCCGGGTGCTCGGCGAGACCATCGACTTCGACCTGTTTGCCCCGGGCGCCGAGCCCTATCCGCTGGAGATGGAGGACGGCCGCTTCGTCTTCCTCTCGAACTTCGACTTCGGCGAGCGCAAGGGCTGGCGCCAGCTCATCGCCGGCTGGGCGAAGGCGTTCAGCGCCGACGATCCGGTCTGCCTCGTCCTCAAGACCGGCTCCTACACGCACGGCGAGGACTACGCCGCCGAGCGCATCCGTGCGTTCGTGCGCGACCGCTTCGGCGCTGGCGCGGTGGAGCGCATGGCGCCGATCGAGATCGTGTCAGCGCGCCTTCCAGCGGCCGAGCTTCCGAGCCTGTACGCGGCGGCCGATGCCTACGTGCTCGCGTCGCGCGGGGAGGGCTGGGGCCGCCCGTACATGGAGGCGATGGCTATGGGCCTGCCCGCGATCGGCAGCCGCTGGAGCGGCAACCTCGACTTCATGAACGATGGCAACAGCTGGCTCGTGGACGGCCAGCTCGTGCCCGTGGCCGAGGATGCTGAGCTGTTTCCGACCCATCTGACCAAGGGGCACAACTGGTTCGAGCCCGATGTGGACTCACTCGCGGTCGCGCTGCGCGAGGTGGCCGCCGGGGGAGAGGCGGTGAAGGCCCGCACCGAAGGCACGCGCGAGGAGCTGATCGAGCGCTTCGGGAGCGATGCGATCGTCGCGCGGATCGTGGAGCTTGCGTCCGACCTCTGGGACCGTCGCAGCCGCCCGTTCACGTGCGCGATCCGCGGCCCCTTCGGGAGCAACGCCTCGCTCGCGGTGGTGAACGACGGCATCGGCGCGGCGATGGAAGCGCGCGGCGGGAACGTGCTGTATTGCGCCGCGACGGCCGACACCGTGGTGGAGAAGTACCCAGGCGTGAGCCACTCGTGGCCGCCGAACTTCGACTCGATCACAGTGGGGGCGCACGTGGTGATCCTGCCGTGGGAGTACGGGTCGCCGCCCAAGGAGTGGGTGAGCGAGGTGCACGCCCGCGCCGATCGCGTGTGGGTACCCAGCGCGTACGTGCGCGACGGCTACGTGGAGGCCGGCATGCCCCCGGGCGTGATCGACGTGGTGCCGAACGGCGTGGACCTCGAGCGCTTCAGCCCCCGCGGCCCGGCGTTCAACCTCCCCAGTGAAGCCGGGTGCACGTTCCTCTTCGTCGGCGGCAGCATCTGGCGCAAGGGTGTGGACATCCTGCTCGAGGCCTGGGCAGAGGCGTTTGGGCCGGGCGACGACGTGCAGCTCGTGATCAAGGACTTCGGCACCACGAGCCACTACCGCAACCAGACCCACGGACCCGCCGTGGTCGAGTACGCCGAGCGCGACGACGTTGCGCGGATCGTCTACATGGACGAGGACATGTCGCTGGACGAGCTTGCGGCGCTGTACCGCGCGTGCGACGTGTTCGTCACTCCCTACCGCGGTGAGGGCTTCTGCCTGCCGGCGCTCGAGGCGATGGCGTGCGGGCTGCCCGTGATCCACACCGGCATCGGCCCCACCAACGAGTTCGTGCCCGAGGACGGCGGCTGGCCGATCCCCGCCAAGCGTGCGTCTCTCAAGCCCGGTACGCGCCTGCCCGAGCTGGTGGCGGACGGGTACGTGCACGAGGCCGATCCGCACGCGCTCGCCAGGATCCTGCGCGAGGCGGCGGCCGCTCCCGAGGAGCGGCGCGCACGCGCCGGCGTGGCTCACGCCCGCGCGCAGGACCATCACTGGGAGCGTGTGGCCGCGATCGCCGAGGAGTCGCTTGCCACGCTCGAGCGCGAGGGCCTCCCGCTCGCGCGCGAGATCGGCGCCGCCGAGCTCGAGCATCGGGCCGAGCTCGTCCTCTACTCGCCTGACTGGGACGACGAGAACGCATGGGGCCCGACCATCGAGCGGTGGGCCGCCGCCGTGCGCCAGGAGGACCCGATCACGCTTGCGCTTCACCTTCCCGCGGGCGATCCGGCGGTGCTCGCCGGCCGCATCCTCGCCAGGCTCGAGGCCGCTGGACACAGCGAGCACGCGCTGCCCGACCTCGCGCTCTGCGAGCCGGACTCGGTCACGCTCGCGAGCCTCGTGGCCGCCGCCGACGCTGTGCTGGTGGATCCCGCCTCAGCCGGACGCCCGGAGCTCTGCCGCCGCGCTCGCCGCGTGCTTCACGCCACCCCGGAGGGGCTGCTCGATTACGCCGCATCCGTGCGTGGTGAGGCGCCCGTCGCGCAGGTGGCGCCTTGACGCGTCCCACGCTCGTCTGGCTTGGCCCGCTGCGCGATCCATCGGGCTACTCGGATGAGGCCCGCGGCTTCCTGCGTGCGCTCGAGCGCGCCGGCGCGCAGCCTGTGGCTGCCTCGGTGGGCGGTGTGGACGCGGACGCGGGACTGACCGCGTACGACGCCGCGATGCTCGATCGCCAGGCTCGGCGCGAGATTCTGCCGCCGGGGGTGGCGGTGCACCACTACCTGCCGGGGCCGGGCCAGGCCGCCGTGAAGGGCGCCACCAACGTCGCGCGGGTGATGTTCGAGACCGACTCGGTGCCGCACAGCTGGCTGTCACCCCTGCTGGCGCGCGACCAGGTCTGGGTGCCCACGAGGTTCAACCTCGAGACCTTCGCCGAGGCGGGCGTGCCGGAGGAGAAGCTGCGGATTCTGGGCGGCACCCTCGACTTCGATCTCTTCAAACCGGGGGCGGAGCCGCTCGACCTGGGCGTGCCCGAGGGCTCCTTCGTGTTCATCACGAACTTCGACTTCTCCGAGCGCAAGGGCTGGACCCAGCTGATCCGCGCGTGGGCGCGGGCGTTCGCGCCGACCGACCCCGTCTGCCTCGTGCTGAAGACCGGCTCCTACTGGCAGGACGACTCCGAGGTGCGCGAGCGGATCGAGAGCTTCATCCGTGACGACGTGGGTGGAGCGGATCGCGCGGCGCCGATCAAGGTGATGACCGGCACGGTGCCGTCGAACGAGCTTCCGCGCCTGTACGCCGCCGCGGACGCCTACGTGCTCGCGTCGCGCGGGGAGGGCTGGGGCCGTCCGTACATGGAGGCGATGGCGATGGGCCTCCCCACGATCGCCAGCCGCTTCAGCGGCAACCTCGAGTTCATGAATGACGGCAACAGCTTCCTGGTGGACGGAGAGCTCGTGCCGGTGCCCGACGACGCTGAGCTGATCAATGACCTCTACCGCGGCCACCGCTGGTTCGAACCTGACGTGGACGCGCTCGCGGACGTGATGCGCCGCGTTGCCGGCGATCCCGCCGCCGCACGCGCGGTTGCGGCCGGCGCACGCGCGGAGCTGATCGCGCAGCTCGGGCCTGACGCCACGGCGGCGCGCATCGGGGAGCTGGCGGACGGGATCGTGGACGACCTCGGCTCGCGCGCCGCGCAGCCCGACCGCGCGCAGGCCCGGAGCCGCTGCGAGGTGGAAGACGCCCGCAGCGTGGGCGTGCTCGCGTTCGCCGACGAGCTCGTGGAGCGGCCGGAGCTTCTGCGCGCGTTCGGCGAGCGCTTCAGCGCGCGTGACGACGTGACGCTCGTGATCTACTCACCGGGCGCGGATCCCGCGGAGCTCGAGCCCAAGCTGCTCGCGGCGGCGGGCGCGGCCGGACTCGATGCAGACGACAGCGCGGACCTGCTCGCGCTGCCTCTCGGCAAGCGCCTCGATGACGTCCGGCTGCTGGCGGCGGCGGTTGACGCGCTGCTTTCGGAGCGGACGCCGGAGTGGGCTCTCGGAGCGCTACCGCGGTTCGGCGATCTTACGATTGACGGCCTCCGCTCCCATGCGGAATCGCTCTTCGCGCTGCCGTTCGCCTCCTGACGACCGGTCAAGAACCTTTTCCGGCTGCCGAATAGACGGATTGACAGATGTCGGTCCTCCGCGGAAGCAGCGCTGAGGCTCCAAATCCAGCCGTAGAGAACAGGAAATCACGACAATGCCCAAGGTGCTCATCGTCGAAGACAGTCCCACGCAGGCGCTGCGCACGCGCATCGCGCTCGAGTCACAGGGCTTCGAGGTCTCCATCGTCAACGACAGCCGCCAGGCGATCGACACGGCCAAGGCTGAGAACCCCGACGTGGTTCTCTCGGACGTGCGTATGCCGGGCCTCGACGGCTTTCAGCTCACGGAGGCCTTCCGTGGCGACCCGGCCGTGGCCGGCACGGCGATCGTGCTCAACAGCGCGACGGTGAACGAGGACGAGGACAAGGCTCTCGCGCTCAAGCTCGGTGCTCAGGACTACATCGACAAGGGCCTCGCTCCCGACGCCCTCGCCACTGCGCTGACCACCGCGATCGGCTCCGTCTAGAGCCGCATCGAAGCTCTTTAGGCGCCCGCCACGTGCGGGCGCTTCGTCGTTCCTGCGACCTGCGACCTTGTCGTACAGCCGTCGACCGAGCCCTACAAAACCGCGCTCCCCCGCCGATCTATCCGTCCATGACCACCACCGCCCTCAGCGAGAACGAGGCCGGCTCGGCCGAAGCCGTTCAGCTCGTCGTCTTCCGCATCGACAAGTCCGAGTGCGCCGTGCCGGTCGGCAACGTGGGGGAGATCCTCCGCATGGTCGCGATCGCGCCCGTCCCCGAGGCGCCGGACTGGCTGCCGGGCGTGATCAACCTTCGCGGCAAGGTCATCCCGGTGATCGATCTGCGCACCCGGCTCGGTCTACCGCGCGTTGACGTGGGTTTGAACACGCCGATCGTGGTGGCCGAGACCGAGGGTCAGATGGTGGGCCTCGTGGCGGACTCCGTCACCGAGCTACTCACCGTGCCGCTCGAGTCCGTCGAGCCGCCGGACGTTCGCGTGGGTAACGCCAACGCAGTCGAGGCCGTGGCCCGGGCGGGCGAGCGCCTGATCCTGATCTTCGACCTCGAGCGCGTCTGCGCGGGGTCGCAGCAGCACCTGGCAGGGCACTAGCGGTGGGGGCGGGCGAGGTCACGCTCAGCCCCGCGGACTTCGAGCGCTACCGCGCGATCGTCCGTCAGCGCGCCGGCATCGAGATCCCGGACGCCCGCAAGGTCGACCTGGAGAAGGGCATCGCCGCGGCGCTCGAGGTGAGCCGCGCGGCGAGCGTGGACGCCCTGTACGACCTGCTCGCGGAGAAGGGGCCGCGCGGCGCCGCCGCCTTCGAGGCGATGGTGCCCGCGATCACCATCAACGAGACGCACTTCTTCCGCAACCGGCCGCAGATGAAGGCGCTCGAGACGGAGATCCTGCCGCAGCTGATCGAGGCGCGCCGGGACACGCGCAAGCTCCGCATCTGGAGCGCCGCCTGTTCGTCCGGCGAGGAGCCGTACTCGCTCGCGATCCTGATCGATCGCCTGCTGCCCGACCGCGACAGGTGGGACGTGCTCATCCACGGCACGGACATCGACCACCTCGCCCTGCAGAAGGCGCACACGGGGCTCTACGGCAACTGGTCGTTCCGCGAGGTGCCGCAGGAGATCAAGGACACCTACTTCACACCCGCCGACGAGCATCGCCTCGAGCTCGCGCCGAAGATCCGGCGAATGGTTCGCTACTCGCGGCTGAACCTCGTGGACGACCTCTACCCGTCGGTCGAGACGGTCACCGACCGGATGGACCTGGTGGTGTGCCGCAACGTCCTCATCTACTTCAAGGAGGCGACGATCCAGCGCATCGTCGACCGCTTCCACGAGTCGCTCGTGGAGGGCGGCTGGCTCGTGGTGGGTCATGCCGAGCCGTCGCAGGAGATCTTCCACCGGTTCGAGGTGACTAATTACCCGGGAACGATCGTGTATCGGCGGACGAGGGGCCGGCAGCAGGGGAAGCCGATTGCGCCGGCTGTGCCGGTGAGGCCACAGGCCCCGATTCGGACGCCAAAGCCGCCCGCTGCGCCGGTCAAGCCTGTTCCGAAGGTCCGGACGCTCCGGCCTGTAGGCGGCAAGCAGTTCGCCGGCGTTGCCAATGCGAATCCTGCTGACGAGGCGTTCAAGCTGTTCGAGTCCGGGCGGGCGGGCGACGCGATCAACGAGCTCGAGAAGATCGCCGCCGACAAGCCGATGGACTACCGGGCGCCATACCTCCTGGCGAAGATCTTCGCGAGCAAGATGCGCTTCCCGGAGGCGGAGCGATGGGTGGACGTGGCTCTGAAGAACCGCGAGCTCGCCGCCGAGGCCCACTATCTCCGCGGCATCGTGCTGCAGGAGCAGAAGAGGCTCGACGAGGCGCTCGAGGCGTTTCGCCGCAGCGTCTTCCTCGACCAGGGCTTCGTGCTCGGCCACTTCGCGGCCGCGGGCCTGTTCGGCCGCACGGGCCAGACCGCGCGCGCCAAGAAGTCACTGGCGACGGTGGCGGAGCTGATCGCCGGCCGTCCCGCGACCGAGGTGCTGCCCGAGGGCGACGGCCTCACGGTCGGGCGCCTGCACGAGCTCGTGTCGCTCCAGCAGCAGCTTGTGGCGTAGCGCCGGAATACCCCAAACTCACTATTTGTAAGTGAAGTTCCAAGCTGCGAGGTCGACTACCGGCCCAACCGGTGTAACCCAACCAAGGACCCCGCAGACATGCACCCGCAAAAGCTTCTCGCGAACCTGAAGGTTCGCACCAAGATCCTCGTCTCATTCGCCGCGGTCACGCTGCTGTTCGTGATCGCGCTATTGATCGGCTGGACCAGCATCGGGACTGTGTCCACGAAGTTCAAGACGGGCTACAACAAGGCCGTCGTCGCCGAGACCGCCAGCGCCAACGCCTTCAACATGCGCGTCTCGCAGGCACAGAACGTCGCCGATGGCAACAAGCTGATCGCGATGCACCGCGGTGACAAGGCTGCGTTTGAGCAGACCCTCGCCCACCTCCGCAGGGAGGCGAGCTCCGGCGCGCAGCGCGCGGCCGTCGCGAGGATCACGGCGGACTACCAGCGCTGGACGGCGATGGACGCAAGGGTTCTGGCGCTGTCTGCGGCCGGCAATAGGGCTGAAGCCATCAAGCTGGGCGACGGTCAGGCCAACACGTTGGGCGATCAGCTGTCCTCGCAGCTGGATTCGTACGCCGCCTCCGTCAAGAAGGATGCCGACCAGCAGGGCTCGTCGACCGAGTCGAGCAAGCAGACGCTCATGCTGATCCTTGCGGCCATCGCGCTCCTCGTCGCCGCGGTCGTAACCTTCCTGCTCTCCCGCGTGGTCGCGGTGTCCGTGTCGCGGGTCTCGGCCTTTGCCCGCAAGGTTGCGCAGGGCGATCTCACGGAGCGGCTGAACGCGACGAGCAAGGACGAGTTCGGCCAGCTCTCCAGCACCCTCGACGAGATGGTGGAGAACCTCGCGCAGATGTCGGGGAACGTCCTGGAGAACGCGCAGGCCGTGAGCTCGTCCGCCAGCGAGATCCTGGCGACCGTGAACCAGCAGACGGCCGGCGCCAACCAGCAGTCGGCGGCGATCAACCAGACCACAACGGCCACGGAGGAGATCCGTGCGACCGCCGAGCAGGCGGCGCAGAAGGCCGACGAGGTCGCCGCTCAGGCCGAGAACGCGGTGCGGGTGTCGGCCGAGGGTGCCGAGGCAGTGGAGGCGATCGTGGCCGGGATGGGCGACATTCGCGAGAAGGTCGCAGCGATCGCCGGTGACGTGCAGGCGCTGTCGGAGCAGACGGCCCAGATCGGTGAGATCACGAACGCGGTGAACGACATCGCGGATCAGTCGAACCTGCTGGCGCTGAACGCGACGATCGAGGCCGCCCGTGCCGGCGAGCAGGGCAAGGGGTTCGCGGTTGTGGCCGACGAGGTGCGCAACCTGGCCGAGCAGTCGAAGCAGTCGACGGCCCAGGTGCAGGCCATCCTCGAGGAGATCGAGCGCGCGACGCGCGCCGCGGTGTCCGCCGCCCAGGAGGGCACCGAGGTGGTCGAGCACGGCACGCAGCTGGCCGAGCGGGCGGGCGAGATCATCGCGCAGCTCTCGGAGGCCAACGGCGTGGCGGCGCAGTCCGCGCAGCAGATCGCGATGGCGGTCCAGCAGCAGAACGCGGGCATGGACCAGATCGCGCAGGGAATGCAGGAGACGAGCCAGGCCACGACCGAGTTCGTGGCCGGGGTGCAGCAGTCCCAGGCCGCGGCCGAGGGGCTGAACCAGGTGGCGTCGGTGCTCAACGAGCTTGCGTCGCAGTACAAGGTCTGAGCAGAGGCCGGAGGTCGGAGGTCGGAGGTCGGAGGTCGTTTCCTCCGGCCTCTCGCCTCTGCCTCTACACCTGTTGAGGGGTTCAACTTACCTCGGGTAAGTCGACTAAGAGGACTGTTGGCCGCCCAGCCCCGGGCGGCAATCCACTACCCCCAGCAGGAGCCTCTGAATGAAGAACGTAAAGCTGCGCCTCGGCGCGAAGTTCGGTCTCGTTCTCGGTGCGCTGGCTGCGGTGATCCTCATCGTCGGCATTGCCGGCATCAGCGGCCTCGGCTCGCTGAAGAAGGACACCGGCCAGGTCGGGAACGCTGTGACCGAAGGCAACAAGGACGGGCAGGTGATCAGCAACCTGAGCGAGCTCGGCGGCGTGATCCGCTTCTACACGGTCACGGACAACGACCAGCTCGCCCTGAAGACCAAGCTCCACGACCGGCTGGCTGTGTTGTTCCCGCAGATCACCACGGGTCTGCGCGACATGCGCGCCCGATACGCGAACGACCCCGCTCGGCTGAAGCTCGCCAACGAGCTGACCACGGCCTTCAACCACATGAAGCAGCCGTGGGACAACGGCAACGAGTACAGCACCGACGGCAATGACGAGGACACCGTCCTCGCGAAGATCGCGGGCGACATCGACGTCGTGAACGGCGAGGGCGACGCCATCCAGGCGAAGACCGCCGCCAGCGGCGAGGCCGCCAAGAGCTCGGCCGACAGCACCTATGGGTCCACCCGTTCGCTGCTCCTTGTGTTCCTCGTGATCGGCCTGCTCGCGGCCGCGGCGCTTGCTGTGCTGCTCGTGCGCAACATCGTTCCGCGCGTGCGCGCATACGCGGGCTTCGCCGGCAAGGTGGCCGAGGGCGACCTCACGGTGCGCGTCGACGCCGAGGGCCGCGACGAGCTCGCCGACCTCGGTACGCATCTCAACGAGATGGTCGAGAACCTGGCGCAGATGTCCGGTCGCGTGCTCGAGGGCGCGGTGACGATCTCCTCGTCCGCGAACGAGATCCTCGCCAGCGTGAACCAGCAGACCGCCGGCGCGAACCAGCAGTCGGCGGCGATCAACGAGACCACAACGGCCACGGAGGAGATCCGTGCGACGGCCGAGCAGGCCGCGCAGAAGGCCGACGAGGTGGCGACTCAGGCACAGGAGGCCGTGCGCGTGTCCGATGAGGGCTCCCAGGCGGTCGAGGCGATCGTCGAGGGCATGGCGGCCATCCGCGAGAAGGTTGAGGCCATCGCGTCCGACGTGCAGGCGCTGTCCGACCAGACGGCGCAGATCGGTGAGATCACGAACGCGGTGAACGACATCGCGGATCAGTCGAACCTGCTGGCGCTGAACGCGACGATCGAGGCCGCCCGTGCCGGTGAGCAGGGCAAGGGCTTCGCCGTCGTGGCCGACGAGGTGCGCAACCTCGCCGAGCAGTCGAAGCAGTCCACCGGTCAGGTGCAGACGATCCTCGAGGAGATCGACCGCGCCACACGTGCCGCCGTGGCCGCCGCCCAGGAGGGCACGGAGGTCGTGGAGCACGGTGCCGAGCTGGCCCAGCGCGCCGGCGAGATCATCGCCCAGCTCGCCGACACCAACGGCGTGGCCGCGCAGTCCGCGCAGCAGATCGCGATGGCGGTCCAGCAGCAGAACGCGGGCATGGACCAGATCGCTCAGGGCATGCAGGAGACGAGCCAGGCCACGAGCGAGTTCGTGAGCTCAGTCCAGCAGTCCCAGATCGCGGTCGAGGGCCTCACGCAGGTCTCGACCGAGCTCAAGGAGCTGGCGGAGCAGTACCGGATCTAAGGATCCGGGGTCGGAGGAAGGGAGGTCGGAGGAGTCATTTCCTCCGGCCTCCGGTCTTCGGCCTCCGGCCTCGGCGCCCGCTCAAGACGCGCCCTCTGAAGCCGATCATCCGGGCCATGGACGGCGGGAGCCGCCCGCTTATCCAAGGAAGGAAACCCCTCAGATGTCAGACATCCAAGACTTTCCACTCGAGGCTCCCGCCGAGGAGGTCGCCCGCGAGGCGCCCGCCGCCGCCGAGGACCTCAACAAGGTCCTCGAGGAGCGCGCCGCCGCGCTTGCCCGCTCCTCAGAAGGTAAGGAGACGAATGGCGAGATGATCGGCATGGTCGTGCTCGTGGTGGGCGACGAGCGCTACGGCGTCGAGGTGCAGGACGTGCAGGAGATCGAGCCGCTCGACAAGCTCACCCCGATCCCCGGCACGCCCGCGTTCTGGACCGGCGTGGTGAACCTGCGCGGCAGCATGTACCCCGTGCTCGACATCGAGCGCTACCTGGGCCTTCCGCCGTCGGAGGGGGTCGAGAACCCGAAGGTGGCACTCGTCTCGCGCGCCGGCCTCAGCGTCGGCCTGCTCGTGGACGAGGTGGCCGAGATTCGCAAGGTCCGCAGCTCCGAGATCGGCCCGCCCGTGGCCGACGGCTCGAGCAAGGCCGAGGTGGTGCGGGGCGTGACCCCGGACATGCTCTCGGTCCTCGATCTCGAGGCCCTGCTGTCCGACCCGGCCCTGGTGGTCGAGGACAACGCCTCGTAAGACCCAGCCCACCCCTTTCCGAGCCCCCAGGAGAAACCACGACCATGTCTATGTCCAACGACGAGCTCCAGCAGCTTCTTCTCGCCACCTTCGCGGACCAGGCGAAGGAGCAGCTTCAGACGATCAACGAGCGCCTGCTCTCCCTGGAGGAGGCGGAGGGCGACGAGAAGGGCCCGCTGCTCGAGGAGATCTTCCGCGAGGCCCACAGCCTCAAGGGCGCTTCGCGCGCCGTGGACCTGGGCCGTGTGGAGGCCGTCGCGCACAAGCTCGAGAGCCTCTTCAGCGTGATCCAGAAGGGCGAGCTCGAGGCTGACGCCGAGGTGTTCGACCTGGCCTACAAGGCCCTCGACGCCCTCACGGCGCTTGTGGAGGAGGGTCTGGCCGGAACGCCGGCCGACGTGGATGTGGATGCGCTTTGCGACGCCCTTGTGTCGGCCGCCGAGGCCGGGGTCGCAGGTGGCGGGTCGCAGGTGGCGGAGCCTGAGGCCCCGGCCGCCGAGGCAAAGCCGGAGCCGAAGCCGGAGCCCGCGGCGGACCAGTCACCAGTCACCAGTCACCAGTCACCGGCGAAGCCGAAGCCGAAGGCCAAGCCCCAGGCCGACGAGACCGTCCGCGTGGCCACCTCGAAGCTCGACGCGCTCATGGCGCAGGTGGGCGAGCTGCTCGCCGCCCGCATCGGCGCCGAGCATCGCATGGCCGAGGTCCGCTCACTGTTCGAGGCGATGCTCGACATCGAGGAGAGCTGGCGCAAGAGCCGCCCCGCCCGCACGCTCGAGCTCGCGCTCGAGGGTGACCAGGGCGCGCTCGCCGACGCTCGCCACCTCGTCGAGTTCCTCGAGTCGAGCGATGAGAAGATGCGCGACGTGTGCAACGGGCTCGGCGAGCTTCGCCGCAAGTTCGAGGCCGACAGCCGCCGCATGGCCCAGGTCACCACCGACCTTCAGGACGACGTGCGCCGTACGCGCATGCTGCCGGTGTCGACGATCTTCGACACGTTCCCCCGCATGGTCCGCGACATGACTCGTGAGCTCTCGAAGGAGGTCAAGCTCACGATCGAGGGTGGCGAGACCGAGGTGGACAAGCAGGTGCTCGAGCAGCTGCGCTCGCCTCTCACGCACATGGTCCGCAACTCCGTGGACCACGGCATGGAGATGCCCGATGCCCGCGAGGCCGCCGGCAAGCCGCGCGAGGGGAAGGTCGTCCTACGGGCCTTCCAGCGCGCCGCGGACCTCGTGATCGAGGTTGTGGATGACGGCGCCGGCATCGATGTCGAGAAGGTAAAGGCAAAGGCGATCGAGAAGGGCCTGATCACCGCCGAGAACGCCGAGGGCATGACGGAGCGCGAGGCGCTCTGGCTGATCTTCCGCTCCGGCTTCTCCACCAAGCAGGAGGTCACCGACCTGTCCGGCCGCGGCGTGGGCATGGACGTCGTGCGCGAGCACATCGAGCGCCTCCACGGCATGATCGACGTGGAGTCCACGCTCGGCGAGGGCAGCACGTTCACCCTGAGCGTGCCGCTCAGCGTGGCCACCACCCGCTGCCTGCTCGTTGAGGCGGGCGACCAGACCTTCGGGATCCCGATCACGAACGTGGAGCGCATCGTGCGCCTCTCGGCCGAGGACATCGGTCACACCGAGGGCCACGAGGCGATTCGCATCGACGAGCGGCCGATGGCGCTCATGCGCCTCGGCGACGTGCTGGGCGTGCCCACCGAGGTGAGCGAGGCCGTGAACCAGCCGGCGATCATCCTCGGCTCGGCCGACCGCCGCGCGGCGTTCCTCGTGGACGGACTGCTCGGCGCCCAGGAGATCGCGACGAAGACGCTGCCCAAGCCGCTCGTTCGCGTGCGGCACATCGCGGCGGCGACGATCGTTGGCACGGGCGAGGTGGTGCCGATCTTGAATGTCCTTGACCTGTTGCGCGCGTCTGCCAAAAGCGCTCCAGCTGTCGCACCGCGTACGGCGGGGTCGGAGGTCAAGAAGGGTGCTGCGAAGGCGGAGCCTGCTGAGAAGCAGTCGATCCTTGTTGTGGACGACTCGGTGACGATCCGGACGTTCGAGAAGGCTCTTCTCGAGGCGGCCGGCTACGACGTGACTGCGGCGTCCGACGGTCTCGAGGCGTGGCACTTCCTGCAGAAGAAGTCCTGCGACCTGATCGTCTCTGACGTCGAGATGCCGAACATGACCGGCTTCGAGCTCACCGAGAAGGTGCGCGGCGACCAGCGGCTGAAGGGCATGCCGCTCGTGCTCGTGACCACTCTGAGCTCTGACGAGGACCGCAAGCGCGGAATCGACGCGGGCGCCGACGCCTACGTGATCAAGGGTTCCGCCGAGCAGGACCACCTGCTCGAGACGGTTCGCCGCCTGATCTGACCGCATGACGCGCGTACTGGTCACCGAGGATTCGGTGGTCGCCCGGGCGCTGCTCGTGTCGATTATCAACCGTGATCCCGACCTCGAGGTCGTTGGTGAGGCACGCGACGGCGAGCAGGCCGTGAAGATGGCGGCCGAGCTGCAGCCGGACGTCATCACGATGGACGTCCACATGCCGAAGCTGGACGGCCTGGAGGCCACCCGGCGGATCATGGCGGAGACGCCGAAGCCGATCGTCGTCATCAGCGCGGTCGACCCGAAGGACGTGAAGATGTCGGTCGAGGCGATGAGCTCCGGCGCCCTGGCCGTGCTCGCGAAACCGAGTGGACCGACCGCGCCGGACTTCAACGACCGCGCGAAGGAGATCGTTTCCACCATCAAGACGATGGCCGGCGTGCGGGTGGTCAAGCGCCGCCCGCGACTCACGCGCCCACAGCCGGCCAGCGTGCCGACGGCAGCCGCCGGCGCGGCCACTGCGACCCCAAAGGCCGCGCCGGCAGGCGCCTCGTCACGGCGCAAGATAGAGGTCGTCGCGATCGGATCGTCCACGGGCGGCCCTGACGCGCTCGGCAAGATCATCGGCGCCCTGCCGGGCAATGCGCCCGTGCCGATCCTGATCGTGCAGCACATCACGGTGGGCTTTCACCAGGGCCTCGTGGACTGGCTGAACAACATCACCCCGCTCAGGGTGAGGCTGGGGGAGGAGGGGCACGCGCCGATGCCAGGCGAGGTGATCCTCGCTCCGGGCGAGCACCACATGTCAGTCGACCTGAGCAAGCGCCTCAAGCTCACCGAGGAGCTGCCCGTGCGCGGCCACAGGCCGTCGGCCACACACCTCTTCCGCTCCGTGGCGAGCGTCTACGGCGCGCACGCGCTGGGTGTGATCCTCACCGGGATGGGCGACGACGGGGCGGACGGCCTCGTGGACCTTCGACGTTCCGGCGGCTGGGTGATCGGCCAGGACGAGGCCACCTGCGTGGTCTACGGAATGCCCCGTGAAGCGGCCGCTCGCGGCGCCGTGAGCCAGGTTCTTCCGCTGCCCGAGATCGCCGGCGCGATCGTGGACGGCTGGAACCGCGGCCGCCTCCGCGTGGCCGCTTAGGACAAACGTCCACGCCGCTGAATGCGGCGGAACGGCGGTCGATTACTCCGCCTGCAGCACCGCAGTACGGGCAACACGGAGTTGCCCGGGGACTCAATGTCAACGTCATCAAGGAGAGATGAACGATGTCCCTTCGTATTCAGAACAACATCGCCGCGTTCGATGCCGAGCGTAACCTGAACGCGACGAGCAACCGGCTCCAGCAGTCGATGGCTCGTCTTTCTTCGGGCTACCGCATCAACACGGCGGCCGACGACGCCGCTGGCCTCGCCATCAGCGAGAAGCTGCGTGCCCAGATCGGCGGCCTCGCCCAGGCGAACAGCAACGCTCAGGACGGCATTTCGCTCGTCCAGACCGCTGAGGGTTCGCTCAACGAGGTTCACGCGATGCTTCAGCGTGTGCGTGACCTGGCTGTTCAGTACAAGAACGGCACGCTCAGCACCGACGACCGCACCGCGATTCAGTCCGAGGTGAACCAGCTCGGGTCGGAGATCGAGCGCATCGGCCAGTCCGCGGCGTTCAACGGCATCTCCCTGCTCGCCAACAACGGCACGATCACCTTCCAGGTGGGTGCCAACGACGGCGACGCGATTGCAGTGTCGACGATCAGCCTCGGCACGGCCGTGGCGTCCAACGTGTTCTCGCTTAGCCTCACCGGCACGAGCGACATCTCGCAGATCGACGACGCGATCAACGCGGTTTCTGCTCAGCGTGCCGACTTCGGCGCGGTGCAGAACCGTCTCGAGCACACCATCAACAACCTCTCGACGTATCAGGAGAACCTGACCGCGTCGGAGTCGCAGATCCGGGACGTGGACATGGCCAGCGAGATGGTCGAGTTCACGAAGGACCAGATCCTGCAGCAGGCCGGCACGAGCATGCTCTCGCAGGCCAACCAGCTGCCCAACTCGGTTCTGTCGCTGCTCCGTTAGCTCGGAGCCTCATAACGCTCCGATTCAGGGGCGAACATAACCATCGAGGTTTGAGCCACCTCGAGGGACGGATCAAGGAAGAGGCGGGCCTTCGGGCCCGCCTTTTCCAGTTGGGAGGAGGAGTGGGGAGGGCTGCGATCCGCTCGGCGCGGACCTGTGGCAGCCCACCCCTCGAACAGCCGTCCAGGCCCCCTTCAAACGACTCGGCCGGCTCCGATTAACCCGGCTGGCTTTACGAGGTGACAGGGAGTTGCCTCGGGACAAACACCAACGTCATCAAGGAGATGAACGATGTCCCTTCGCATTCAGAACAACATCGCTGCGTTCGACGCCGAGCGCAACCTCAACTCGACCAGCGCAAAGCTGCAGCAGTCGATGGCCCGCCTGTCGTCGGGCTACCGCATCAACACCGCCGCTGATGACGCCGCCGGCCTCGCGATCAGCGAGAAGCTGCGTGCGCAGATCGGCGGCCTCGCCCAGGCCAACAGCAACGCCCAGGACGGCATCTCGCTCGTCCAGACGGCTGAGGGCCAGATGAACGAGGTGCACGCCATGCTCCAGCGCGTGCGCGACCTCGCCGTCCAGTACAAGAACGGCACCCTTTCCACGGACGACCGCACGGCGATTCAGTCCGAGGTGAACCAGCTCGGTTCGGAGATCGAGCGCATCGGCCAGGCGGCCGCCTTCAACGGCATCTCACTGCTCGCCAGCAACGGCTCGATCACGTTCCAGATCGGCGCCAACGACGGCGACACGATCGCGGTGTCGACGATCAGCCTCGGCCAGGCCGTGAGCACCAGCGTCTTCTCGCTTAGCCTCACCGGCACGTCCGACATCTCGCAGATCGACGATGCGATCAACGCGGTTTCTGCTCAGCGTGCCGACTTCGGTGCAGTGCAGAACCGTCTCGAGCACACCATCAACAACCTCGCCACCTACCAGGAGAACCTGACCGCATCGGAGTCGCAGATCCGTGACGTCGATATGGCCAGCGAGATGGTCGACTTCACCAAGGACCAGATCCTGCAGCAGGCCGGCACGAGCATGCTGTCGCAGGCCAACCAGCTTCCGAACAGCGTCCTGTCGCTGCTTCGGTAGTCGAAGGGACTCACTGACCCCGGGGCGGGGGCGAGCCGGAAGATCCCGGTGAGCCTCCGCCCCAGGTCGTTAAAGGACCTCACCGCCCGTCCGACTACACGGTGGTGAGTCTTGAATCCGTCCTGACTCGAATCCAGGCGCTGGACACTGCGTTTGCGCCTCCCCAGGCCGCTCCCCCCGCCGTCTCATCGAGCGGGGGCGGCACCAGCTTCGCCTCCGCCCTTCAGAGTGCGATGGGCACGACTGCAAGCGCGGCCACCGCTCCGGTAGGGCCTGTTTCCGGCAGCGGTGTGGGCGCGCGCATGGTCGCGATCGCGTCTGGCGAGGTGGGCCAGGCGGAGCAGCCGCCCGGGTCGAACAACTCGCCGCGCATCGCGCAGTACCGCACGGCCGCGGCCGGGAATCCCGGGCCTGGCCCGTGGTGCGCGTACTTCACCTCATGGGTGGCGCGCCAGGCGGGCGTTCCGCTCGGCGACCAGGGGCAGGGCTTCGGCTCCGTGGATGCGCTCTATGCGTGGGCCCAGCGCGCCGGCCGCGCTTACGCCGCGGGATCCGGGCGAACGCCTCAGCCCGGCGACCTGATCGTGTTCCATGAGCACATCGGGTTGGTGGAGAGTGTCGACGCGAATGGCCAGATTCACACGATCGAGGGCAATTCGAGCGACCAGGTCGCGCGCCGAGTTCACTCACCGAGCGAGGCTGTCGGCTTCGTTCGCATGAGCTAGTAGCGCGTCAATGCGGCAAACAGTTTTGACCGCTATGTTGTCCGGCGTGCAGGGCAGAGGCGAACGAAAGTTCTCCGGCAGTGCGCGGGCAGAGCGCCGGGGGCGGGGAACGGATCGACAGGTGCGTGATGCTCAGGCAGCCGTCACCCCTCGCTCGCATGCGCTCTCCGAGCGCGAGATCGCCGTACTCGAGGAGCTGGCCACCGGCACCTCCACGGAGGAGATCGCAGCGAAGTTTCATGTGAGCCCCCACACCGTTCGCACCCACATCAAGAACATCCTCCGCAAGCTGGACGCCCGCACCCGGGCGCATGCGGTGGCGATCGCGTACGCAGAGGACGCGATCCACCCGTCGCTCAGCTCTGACGAGTAAGCAGCGCCTCCACCGTCTCGGCTACCTCCCGGGGTTCGTCGTCGAACCACTTCTCGGGGATTCTCAGCACCTCGTAGCTCTTCTTCTTGAAGTACGCGTCGCGTCTTCGGTCGCGCTCGAACTCCGCAGGTGTGCGGTGGTACTCGTAGCTGTCGAGCTCGACGATGAGCCTGGCGTGCGGCCAGTAGAAGTCGACCTCGAGGCCTTCCACCTTGGCGTTCGTCTTTGGCTTGGGTATGCCGTACTTGCGGCAGAGGTTGAGGAACGCGACCTCGAGGTCGGAGCGCGTGCGGCGGGTTGAGGGGTTCACGGAAGCAATTACGGCACCTAGCTGCTTGCGGCCCTTCCGGCGGGGATTTCTCTCGAGCAGCTGCTCGATGGCTCTGCGGTTGAGCCATCCCGCCCGGTCCGCCTGGTTCACCGCGCGCCGCAGGATGCGCTCGTCCGCCACCGCCGCGAGGTCCAGCAGCGTGCGCGGCACGGACGTGGTCGGAATCCCGTCCCGCTTGGTCTTGTCGTGCGGGTGGAGCAGCGCCACATGAGGCTGTATCCCCTTATGCCCGCGGCGATCCGTGGGAGCAGTGACATGGATCGGCCCGCGCACCGGTCTCAGCAGAGTCCATCGGACCGCGGCCGTCCAATGGCTCACCACCGCGTCCTCACCGCATGCCAGCACCGCCGCCATCTCGAACGCTTCGCCTGTTCGTGCCGGATATCCCAGCGCATACACGCCACGGTGGATCGGATGCAAGCGGCCGGCGTTAACCCGGTACTGGATGGCGTCAGCCCCCATCCCTAGCTCGATCAACTGCCAGAACGCAACGATCCCGTGCTGCCCGACGGCAAATTTCGCCGCCGCGACGTCAAGCGTTGGGATTTGACCGCGCATATGGCGGTTAAGTCCCAACGCATCGAAATTTCGCCCCCTAGGAGGTGCGTTGTTCCAGCACGGCGAGGAGCTCCGGGACGCTCAGCGCCGGGTCCTGCGCGGCCAGGAGCTTCTCGGCCTCGCGGCGGCCGCCCAGCGCGCGCAGCGCGCGCTCTCCGTTCTCGGAGATCAGCTCCGCCAGGGCCGCCAGGCGACGCTGGCGCGCGCGTACGGCCGGGAGGTCGAGTGACTCCCGGTGGGTATCCAGCGCTGCCACCAGCTCGTCGATCCCGGACGCCGGCGGCACGGAGGACACGGCTAATACCGGTGTTTCCCGCCGTCCGAGTGAGCGCAAAGCCGCGGCGAGGTCCCGGCGCGCCGCCAAAGCCACGTCGCCCAGGTCCGCCTTCGTCACCACCAAAACGTCCGGCACCTCCATGATCCCGGCCTTCAGGAACTGGAGCGTGTCCCCGGAGCCGGGCTGGACGATCACGGCGACCGTGTCGCACACCTGCTCCACGTCAGTCTCCGACTGGCCGGCGCCCACGGTCTCCACCACCACCACGTCGAACGCCGCCGCCAGCGCCTCCGCCGCCTCGCGCGTGGGCGGAGCGAGGCCGCCGAGCCGCGTGCCGGCGGCCGTGCTCCGGATCAATACTCCGTCGTCGCCCGGCTCGTGCGCGATGCGCGCGCGGTCCCCGAGCAGCGAGCCGCCGCTCCGCTTGGAAGAAGGATCTACTGCGAGGATTGCCACCGTCCGGCCATCGGCCCGCCAGGCCGCGACCAAGGCGGACAACAAAGACGACTTGCCGGCCCCTGGCGGCCCGGTGACGCCAACCAGGTGTGCCGGAGCCTCACCCTTCATTGCCGCTGTGGACACCTCGGCGAGCAGGGCGCGCGCCGCAGATCGCCCAGCCGGAGTCCGGTCCTCGATCACGTTCAAGGCAGCAGGCGCGGCGGACCGATCACCCTCGCGGAGCCGGCGACCTAGCGAAGCGCCGTCAAAGGCCACTACGCCGCGGCGGGCGCTGCGGCCAAGCCGTTGCGCTCGGCCACGAGATCCACGATGTCGCCCATGATGCGGCTGATCTCGAAGTCCTTCGGCGTGTACACGCGCGCCACGCCGGCCTCGCGCAGCTTCGCGGCGTCCGCCTCCGGGATGATTCCGCCGACCACCACCGGCACGTCGGCGCCCGCCGAGCGCAGCTCCTCCAGCACGCTCGGGATCAGCTCGAGATGGGAGCCCGAGAGGATCGAGAGCCCGACCACGTGCACGCCCTCCTGCACCGCCGTCTGCGCGATCCGCTCAGGCGTGAGCCTGATGCCCTCGTACACCACGTCCATTCCAGCGTCCCGCGCGCGCACCGCGATCTGCTCGGCGCCGTTCGAGTGTCCGTCAAGACCGGGCTTGCCGACGAGGATCTTCAAACGGCGGCCGAGCCCCTCCGACACCTGCTCCACCCGGTCGCGCAGCTCGGACAGCGCCTCGTCGTCCGGGGCCATCGCAGCGTCCGCCACGCCGGTGGGCGCGCGGTACTCGCCGAACACCTCGCGCAACGCACTCGCCCACTCGCCCGTGGTGGCGCCCGCGGCCGCGCAGGCCAAGGTCGCCGGCATCAGGTTCTCCGACTCATCGCGCGCCGCTTCGCTGAGTTGGGACAGCGCGGCGTCCACGGCAGATTGATCACGGCTAGAACGCCACTCCTTCACTGCTGCTTTTTGCGCTTCTTCGACAGCAGGGTCGACGGTAAGAATCCCGCCGTCCTCGCCCCGCTGAAGCGGTGAGGGTTCGCTCGAAGTGAAGGTGTTCTGCCCCACAACCTTGAGCTCACCCCGCTCGATCGCCGCCACCCGCGCGCGGTGCGATTCCACAAGCTGGGTCTTCATGTAGTTCACCGCGTCCACCGCGCCGCCATGCTCCTCCACGGTCGCCATCTCGGCGCGCGCTGCCTCCACGAGCTCGGCCACCAGTCCATCCATCACCACCGAGCCCTCGAAGATGTCGGGGTACTCGAGCAGGTCTGTCTCGTAGGCGAGGATCTGCTGGATCCGCAGCGACCACTGCTGGTCCCACGGCCGGGGCAGGCCAAGCGCCTCATTCCAGGCCGGCAGCTGCAGCGCCCGCGCGCGAGCGTCGCGGCCCATCGTCACCGCGAGAGCCTCCAGCACGATCCGGATCACGTTGTTCTCAGGCTGCGCCTCCGTGAGCCCGAGCGAGTTCACCTGCACGCCGTAGCGGAAGCGCAGGAACCGCTCGTCCTCCACGCCGTAGCGATTCCGCCCTATCTCCTCCCACAGCTGCCCCATCGCGCGCAGCTTCGCGTGCTCCTCCACAAACCGGATCCCGGCATTGACGAAGAACGAGATGCGCCCGAACACGCGCGGGAACGTGTCCTCCGGCACACGCTCGCGCGCGGCGTCCAGGACCGCAATCGCGGTGGAGAGCGCGTACGCGATCTCCTGCGCCGGCGTGGCTCCCGCCTCCTGCAGGTGGTAGGAGCAGATGTTGATCGGGTTCCACTTCGGGACCTCGTCGACCGTGAACGCGATCATGTCCGCGATCAGCCGCATCGACGGGTCGGGCGGGAACGCGTAGGTCCCGCGCGAGAGGAACTCCTTGATGATGTCGTTCTGCGTGGTGCCCTGGAGAGAGGCGCGCTCCACGCCGTTCTCCTCGGCCACCGTCAAATACAGCGCGAGCAGCCAGGCGGCGGTGGCGTTGATCGTCATCGACGTGTTCATCTCGCCGAGCGGGATGCCGTCGAGCAGCGTGTGCATGTCCCCCTTATGGGCTATGGACACGCCCACCTTTCCGACCTCCCCGCGCGCCAGCTCGGCATCCGGGTCATAGCCGGTCTGCGTGGGCAGATCGAAGGCGATCGAGAGGCCGGTTTGGCCCTTTTCCAGGTTCTTTCTGTAGAGCGCGTTGGACTCGCGGGCGTTGGAGTGACCCGCGTAGGTGCGCATCACCCAGGGGCGGTCGCGCTCGGGAAGTCTTGGTTCGGAGGCTCCCACGCTGGGAATTGTATGGTCCTGATGCCGATGAGTCGTGAGATAGACGTCATGCATCTCGGCCGAGATCGTGTTATCTGCGCGCACGAGCTGGACGGTCTGATCATCGATCCGGGGCCGACGAGCTGCATGGAGACCCTGCTGGACGCGCTCGGCGGCCAGGAACCGCGGGCCCTGCTGCTCACCCACATTCACCTCGATCACGCCGGCGCCAGCGGCGCGCTGGTGCGGCGCTTCCCGAAGCTCACCGTGTACGTGCATGAGCGCGGCGCGCCTCACCTGGTGGATCCCGCGAAGCTCTTGAAGAGCGCCACGCAGCTCTATGGCGACGACATGGATCGCCTCTGGGGCGAGGTGGTCCCCGTGCCCGAGGAGAACATCCGCGTGCTCAGCGGGGGCGAGACGGTGGAGGGCCTGCATGTGGAGTACACGCCGGGCCACGCCTCGCACCACGTCACCTACTTCGACGAGGCCGCCGGCGACGCGTACGTCGGGGATACGGCCGGCGTCCGCATACCGCCATGCGACTTCGTGATGGCGCCCACGCCGCCGCCCGACATCGACCTCGAGAAGTGGAATGCATCGCTCGATCTCATCGAGTCGCGCTCGCCGCAACGTTTACGGCTCACCCACTTCGGGGCCCACGAGAACGTCCACGAGCACATCGCCCAGTTGCGCGCGCGCCTCGCCATGTGGGGCGAGGTGGCGAAGACGGCGGACCAGGAGCGCTACATCGAGGTCGTGGAGGCCGAGGTGCGCGCCTCAGCGGGCGATGACGACACCGCCGAGTCCTACTTCCAGGCAGTGCCGCCCGATCAGGCGTACCTCGGGCTCGAGCGCTACTGGTCGAAGAAGGCGGAGCGGGAGGCCGCATGACGGGCCAGACCGTCGAGCTTCCGCGCACCTCGGGACCGGACGATGCCCTGATGGGCAACTGGCGGGTGATCGTCCTCAACGACAACCACAACACGTTCGACGGTGTGGCCGCCGCGCTGTCGCGCGTGCTCCCCGGCGTCACCCTCGACCAGGGCTACGCGATCGCGGACAAGATCCACAACACCGGTCAGGCGATCGTTTGGGCGGGGCCGAAGGAGACTGCCGAGTTCTACTGGGAGCAGCTGAACGAGGCGGGGCTGACCATGGCCCCGCTCGAGCAGGGCTAGTGCTTCGCGCGTCTCCGCACGCGCACGACCGTCTTCCCCTTCAAGAGTCCTGAGCGCGTGGCTGTCGCGTGCCTGCGGCCGGCCTTCCTGAAGCGCACGTGCATCACGGCGCGGCCGTGGCGGTTCGTCTTCACCCTGTGTCCCGCGAAGCGGATGGTTGCGCCCTTCACCGGCAGGCGGTGACCCGCGGGCGTGATCTTGGCGTAGAAGATGAGGCGCACCCGCCGTCCGGCGTGTGGGCGCCGCGGACGCACGCTCAGCTTGATCCGCCGCGCGCCCGGCGTGCCGACCTGGCCACCGGCGGCCCCGGGTCCCTCGAGCGTGGGCAGCTCCACCCGCACGTTGGTGATCGTCACCGAGAACGACCCGTTGCTCGGGCGCAGGTAGGGGCTGTCGCGGCCGAGCAGCTCGAGCTTGGGCTTGTGTCCGGGCGCGAAGCGCCAGCCGTTGCCGTGCAGCTGGAACACGATGTTGCCCTGCTGGTTGTCGAGCAGCCTGTAGACGCCGCGCGAGATCAGCGTCTGCTTGCCATCCGGGCCGACGTCCCACAGCCGCGAGTCGAGCTGGCCGAACTGGCCGCTCACGTTCACGTGCGCGCTGACGGTGGGTAGGCCGAGCATCGTGTAGCCATTGCTCGCCCGGCCGACGTACACCGCCGTGCCGGAGGCGTTCTCCACCGGGATCTGCGTGCACGAGTTCGACCCGCCGGCGATCGGGTCGTACTTCGTGGCGGTGGACTGGTTGCCACCGCTGGAGGTGACCGTCTGCGCCGCCGCCGAGCCGAACACCACGGAGCCTGGGTGGATAGCGGGCCAGCTCGCCGCATTGAACGGGCCGCTCACCGGCGAGCCGGGCGGGCACACCTGCGCGTAAGCGGTCACGCTGCCCGGCGCCGGGCCACCGCTCGCGCCCTTCAGGTAGTGGTCGAAGAACGCGGAGCCCTGGTCCTGCAGCGCCTTGTCCATCGTCGCGTCGTTCGTGCCGCGCGCGTGGCCGAGGTCGCCGAACTGCAGCGACACCGGGGCAGACGGGTTGCCCGCGCGGATCAGGTTGTACGCGCGCAGCGATTCCTCCGGCGGGAAGAGGTCGTCCGTCCATCCGCTCTGCAGGAGCATCGGCGCCGGAGTGCCGGATAGCCCGAAGGCGCCGTGGAAGCTGTAGATCTCATTGGAGATCGCCGTGGACTGAGCGTCCTCCGGTTCGCCCGCCAGCACGCGCGCGTTCCACGTGGTGAGGTCCGCATTCGGGTCCACCCCCGGAGGCGAGTAGTAGCCACCGGCGAGCCCGAGCGCATACAGGCCCTGCACGTAGCTCGTCTTCGCCACGCCCAGCGGGACCCGGGTGTCGGTGGGGCCGGGGACGTTGAAGTCGAGGAAGCGGCCGTTCGGCTCAAGGGAATTGACCAGGTCCGACCACGGCCAGCGCGGGTACGCCGCGGTGATCGACATGGGCGTTCCGTGCGGGCTCGTCCACGGCACGAAGCCGGAGCCCTGCGAAGGCAGCTGCCGCACGCGATTGCGCAGGAACGCGAGCTCCATGCTCTGCCCGCCGCCGTACGAGATGCCGGTCACGCCGATCCCGTCCGGCTTCGTGATCCCCTCGTCCGCGAGCAGGCCGAGCAGATACTGGGTGTCCCGGGCCTCGTAGCGCTGGTCAGCGAGGTGGATCCAGCCCTGCGCGCAGCCGCTCGGGTTCGAGGCGCGGGACGCGGCCGTGCCGCAGGAGTCGCCCCAGCCGCGCGCCGTGTAGTTCACCACCGCGTACCCGTGCTGAGCGAAGTAGACGTTGTTCCAGTGGTAGGTCTCGTTGCCGTCGCCGTTCGGCCCGGTGGTGGATTCGAAGTCCGACTTCGACCCGCCCCATCCGTGCAGCATCACGATCGTGGGCCACGGCCCGTCGCCGGTGGCCGGGAGCGTGACGTCCACATCGAGCGGCACGCCGTCGAAGCTGGGCACCCGGGTGGCGTCGCTGCCGGCGCAGAAGCGCACTCCCTGGGCGGGGCTGCACGTGCGGCCGAGCGGCGCCGGCGCGGCCAGCGCGGGGGCCGCCAAAACGAGTGCCGCCACCACCCCACAAAGTGCGAGACCCCTCCTCACAAGGGGGAAGAGTAGGCCGCGCGGAGGCGGCATGCGCCAGTTAGCTCTCCACGCTCTCCGGCAGGATCACGCCCGTGCCCTCAACCGTGTACCAGACCGGCTGGATCGGCACCTGGAACAGGCCGGTGGCCTGCACGCGGACGTCCGTGATCTCCTCCGAGTACCAGTAGCGCTCGAAGTCGAGCTTCTTCGCGAACAGCGCGAGCTGCACGAAGTGCTGCGGATCGTCACCGGAGCGGATGAACGACCAGCCGGTGGCGCCGTAGTCCAGCACCGCCTCGGCGGCCGGGAGCCAGATGTCTCTGAACTTCTCCGCCCGGAACGGGTTGGTGATCCAGTTGATCTCGAGCAGCGAGTCGCCCGGCTTGCCGATCATGCCCCCACCTCCGCGTGGATTGCGCCCGGGCCCTCGGCGGTCTTGCCGAGCCCCTCCTTGTCCGCGCCCACCAGGATCGCGATCTTGCCCAGGTGCTTGTTCTCGAGCATCAGCTGGTGCGCCTCGGCCACGCCCTCGAAGCCCATGGTGCGCCACAGCACGGGCCGGATCTGCCCGGCCGCCATCAGCTCATTGGCCTTGTGGCACTCCCAAGCGTTCGCGAAGTGCGACCCGATGATCTGCTTCTGGCGCATCCAGAGGTAGCGAACGTCGAAGTCGAGGTTGTAGCCGGTGGTGCCCGCGCAGATCACGACCTTGCCGAACGGCCGGCACACGAGCACCGAGGTGGGGAAGGTGGCCTGCCCGACGTGCTCGAACACGATGTTGGGCGGCTCGCCGAGGATCTCCTCGACCGCCGCGCCGAAGCGGCGCGACTCCTTGAATCGCGCCTTCTCCTCCTCGGGTGTCTCGCCGCCCTTGCGCATCATGCCGGCGAAGTCGTTGCGGTTGATGTAGCCGTCGGCGCCGAGCTGCTTGCACAGCTCGCCCTTCTCCTCCGACGAGACCACGCCCACGCAGTGGGCGCCGGCCAGCTTGCAGAGCTGGATGGCGAACACGCCGAGGCCGCCCGCCGCGCCCCAGATCAGCACCTTGTCGCCGGCCTGGAGGTTGCACTGCGTGATCAGCATCCGGTAGGCGGTGAAGTAGGTGAGGCCGTAGGAGGCGGCCTCCTCCCAGGTCTGATTCGCGGGCTTGTGGAGCAGCTGCTGCTCCTGCACCTTCGTGAACTGCGCGAACGAGCCCCACGAGGTCTCGTAGCCCCAGATGCGCTGCGACGGGGCCGCAAGCGGATCGAAGCCGTGCACCTCCGGGTCCTCGTACGAGGCCTGGTTGCAGTGGATCACCACCTCGTCGCCGGGCTTCCAGCGCGTCACGCCCTCGCCGGTCTTCCACACGACGCCGGACGCGTCCGAGCCGCCGATGTGGTGGTCGTCCTCGGGGTGGTAGCGGAACACCGAAACCGGCTTGCCGAGCGCCGCCCACACGTTGTTGTAGTTCACGCCGGCGGCCATCACGCGCACGACCACCTCGAACGGGCCGGGCTCCGGTACTTCGATCTGCTCGAGCTGGAAGGCGTCCGTGGGCTGGCCTTCGCGATCCTGGCGAATCACCCAGGCGGACATCGTCTCGGGCAGCGTGCCGGGCTCAACGCCCACATCCGCCACGTTCGTCAGGTCAACTTGCGCCATCGTGCTGTTCGGTCCTCCGAGGTCGGCTTTCGGGCGGGGGATGCTACCTGGACGTCTCAGGCAGCGATGCGAACTTCGCCAGTCCGCTCGGAGCGGTGCCAGCGCAGCCGCACCCCGAGCAGAGCGCTCACCACCGACTCGATCACGACGAGATACATCAACTGGCGGTAGACGAACTGCTGCAGTGGCATGAGCCACAGCGGGCGGAGCGATTCGCCGTCCAGCCGGAACGCGTAGACGGCTAGCAGTAGCTGGAGCGCGTTGAAGCCGACCCAGTAGGCGAGCACGGCCAGCGAGTCGTAGAACACCAGCCCGTAGAGCGCGAACAGGTCCACGAGCGGCGCCAGGCTCGGCAGCACGATCTGGAACGTCGAGAGATACGGGATACCGCGGTGGCCGATGCGACCCTCGCCCGGCCGCCAGAGCGCGGCGCGGTGCTTCCAGACGGCCTGCATCGTGCCGTACGACCAGCGGTAGCGCTGGCGCCAGAGCGCCGCGAGCGACGAGGGCGCCTCGGTCCAAGCGCGCGCGTCCTCGACATATACGACGGTCCAGCCGGCTCGCCCGATGGCGAGCGTGGCGTCCGTGTCCTCGGCCAGGGTCGCGTCAGAGACGCCGCCGATGTCCGCAAGCGCGGCCCGCCGGAACGCGCCGATCGCGCCGGGCACCGTGGGCATGCAGCGCAGCACGTCATACAGGCGTCGGTCGAGGTTGAAGCCCATCACGTACTCGATGTGCTGCCAGCGACCGAGGAGACCCTGGCGGTTTCCGACCTTGGTGTTGCCGGACGCTGCGCCCACCGCGGGGTCGCGGAACGCCTGCGCCAGCCGTCTGAGGCTGTGCGGCTCGAAGATCGTGTCCGCATCCGCCGTCACGATCAGGTCGTGGCGCGCGGCGGCGACGCCGCGGTTCAGTGCGGCGGGCTTGCCCAGGTTGAGTTGCCGCAGGAGCTGCACACGCGGCAGCTCCAGGCGCTCGACGATGTCGCCCGTTCCGTCCACGGAGCCGTCATCCACCACGATCACCTCGAACTCGGGGTAATCGCTGGCCGCGAGAGCCCGGACCGTCCGTCCGATGTCGACCGCCTCGTTGAACGCCGGGACCACGACGGATATCGGCGGTGTGAACGTCGCGTCCGGCACGATGCGGCGTGTGTGCCGCGCGTGACCGCGCGCGAGCGCGAGGACCAGCACGGTGCGCAATACGGTGAGCACGGCGACCGCGACCAGCATCCAGGTCAGCACCGTGGTCGTGAAGCGCGCGACGGCGAGCGTGGCAAGCAGGAGCCGCCCGCGCAGGCGATCCCAACTCCGGGCCGGCGGCTCGACGGCGGCGACGGGCAGCCGCGACAGCTCGGACAAGCGAACGAACCGAAAGCCGCGCGCACGCAGCTGCGGGATCAGCCGCTTGAGTGCAGCCAGCGTTTGCGAGCGATCGCCGCCGCCGTCGTGCATCAGCACGACGCCGCCGCGCGACCCGCCGGGGCTGGCGGCGCGCACGATTGCTCCAACGCCGGGGCGGGTCCAGTCGTCGCTGTCGAAGTCGGTGAGCGCGACGATGTAGCCCTTGTCCGCGAGCTGCCTGATCACACGGGCCTGAGGGCGCGTCACGGCCGCGCGCGTGGACGAGTACGGCAGCCTGACCAACCGTGAGTGCACACCGACGATGCCGGCGATCGCGTTCTCGGTGAGGTCGATCTGAAGCGACCGCTGCCACCCCGGCAGCTTCGTGAGGTCGGAGTGCGTGAACGTGTGGTCGCCGAGCTCGAAGCCGCCGCGGTGGAGCATCCGGATGATCCCCGGGTGCCGGACCGCATCGCTTCCGACCACGAAGAAGGTGGCCGGTACGTGCTGGCTCTGCAGCAGCGAGGCGATGCGGGGCGTCCAGTGCGGGTCGGGCCCGTCGTCGAAGGTGAGCGCGATCTGACGGCCCGAAGGCCGCTCCCGCGAGACGAGCTGCCCACGAGCATTCGCGATCAGCGTGCCGGGCACGGGCGCGGCGTGCGCGGCCGCGCCGGCCGGCGTTCCGCTCCCCCCGGTGGAGAGCGTGGAGAAGCCCTGCACGAGCAGCAGCAGGAGCAGCGCCACCACGCAGAAACCGATCAGCGTCCAGTGGGCGGGCGGGCGCCTGATCCGGCGTCGCAGCGCCGCGTCGCGCTGGGCCTGGGTGAGTCTGCCGCGGCGCAGCACCGAACCGTCAGCGCAGCTCGGGGCCCTGGGCGGGGGCGATTCCCGATCCGTCTCTGGTGTGCGACTTGTTGCTCCCGCCGGCGGACGAACCCGGCCCGGCGGGGACGGTCTTGCCCGACGGCGTGTACGCCGGCTTCCCGTGTCCCCGCGGCGCGGGAGCGGTCTTGCTCTGCCCCGGCGCCGGTGACGCTGCGGGGGCCCGCGGTGCGCGCGGAGTCGGACGGACTCTCGCGCGCGGCGCGTCTGAGCGCCGCTGCGGAGCCCGGCGCGAAACCGGGTCGCTCGGCCCCGGGCTGGTGGTCAGCGCAGGCCCGCGTGTTGGGTCGAGCCGCCGCCCGGTCGCCGGTCGCGCGCCGGCAGTCGCCGGGCGCGAGGCGCCCGGCTTCGCCCTGCGTGCCGGCGGCACCGCGGCGTCGCCTGCGCGGCTCGAGCCCTTGTCGTGCATGGCGCCCACGCTCGGCAGTGGCAACCCCGGGAAGCGCACGACGCCGGTGGCGCCGCCGATCAGCGCGACCAGCCAGACCGCCGTGACAGCGGCGAGGCCAAGCCCAACGAGCTTGAGAATGCGTGCCCGTCGCCCGTGCTCGGCAACGAAGATCGGCCGTTCGGCGCGTTCGGCGGCCTGCCGTTCAGCGCCGTCTGTGACATCGACGGTTGCGCTCATCAATTAGTCAACGCGCGATGCGCCGGAAAGTTGGGGAAAAGGCCGGGCGCCGATGTCCTCCACTCCGCAGGTCAGCGGCTGCTGAATCCGCCCGGCCATGCGCAAAGAAATGCGCGGCGCCGACCTGGGCAATCGGCGCCGCGCTGGGGGAGGGGACTTGGTGAGGGGGAGGCTTTAGACGCCCACGGGCTCGGCTGCGTGCTCCGCACGCTCCGCCGGTGCGGCCGCCGTCTCCGGCCGCGTCCGCTTCACCGACTTGATCAGCGTGAACGCGAGCAGCGCGCCCAGCGCCGCCACGCCGGTGGAGAGGATCATCGAGCCGGTGAAGCCGTGGATGAACGCGTCGTGCGCGGCCTGCACGATCTGCGGGCTCGGATGGGCCGCGCCCGTGGAGCTCTGACCGATGTTCTCCGCGATCGCCGCCTTCTGAGCCGCCGGCAGATGGAGCCCCGCCAGGTTGCTCTCCAGGCGGTTGCGGCTGAGCGTCTGGAAGATCGTTCCGAGGAGCGCCACGCCGAACGTGCCACCCACCATCCGGTTCATCGAGAGGATCCCGGAAGCCACGCCAGCCTTGGCGGCCGGCACCGCGTTCATAGCGGCCGTGGACATCGGCGCCATCGTCAGCGCCATGCCGATGCCCATCAGCACGAACGCGGGCAGGAGGTCGCTGTAGCCGCTCGAGACGGTGATCTTCGTCTGCAGGTAGAGCGCCACCGCCACGAGCGCGAGGCCCACCGTCATCGGTGCGCGGGACCCGATCTTGTCCACGAGCCGGCCCGCGAGAGGCGCGATCAACACGATCATCAGCGTGGTGGGGAGGAAGCGCACGCCCGCCTGGAGCGGCGAGTAGCCGAGGATGTTCTGGATGTACAGGGCGGTGAGGAAGAACATCGCCAGCATCGCGAACGAGATGATGAAAGCGATCACGTTCGCGCCGAAGAAGGTCCGCGACTTGAAGAACTCGAACTGCACCATCGGGGCGGCCGAGTACTTCAGCTCCACCCAGATGAACGCCACCAGGGCGACCGCGGCGGCGGCGAGCAGGCCGACCACCCGGGCCGAGCCCCAGCCCCAGCTGTTGCTCTCCACGAGCGCGAGGATCAGGGCGGTGAGCCCGATCGAAAGGCTGGCGATGCCGGGGATGTCGACCGTGCGGTCGATCGACTCGTCACGCGACTCGCGCGTGGCGAACAGCGTGACCGCCACGGCGCCCACGGCCACCGGCACGTTGATGAAGAAGATCGCGCGCCAGGACACGTACTGCGTGAGCGCGCCGCCCACCACCGGGCCGAGCGCGAGCGCCAGCGCGGAAACGCCCGCCCAGGTGCCGATCGCGCGACCGCGCTCCGACGGCGGGAAGGTGTTCGAGATGATCGAGAGGGTGCCGGGCATCATGAACGCCGCGCCGATGCCCTGAACCGCACGGCCGGCGATCAGCAGCGAGTCGCTGGGCGCAAGGCCGATCGCCGCGCTCGAGGCCGCGAACAGGATTACGCCCGCGAGGAACATGCGCCTGCGGCCGAAGATGTCGCCCATCCGCCCGCCGGTGACCAGCAGCACGCCGAAGGTGAGCGTGTACGCGTTCACCGTCCACTCGAGGTTGCCGAGCGTGGTGTGGAGCGAGCGCTGGATCGACGGCAGCGCCACGTTCACGACCGTGTTGTCGAGCATGATCATGAACAGCGCGAAGCACATGGCTCCGAGGGTCCACCACTTGCGGTTGTCCTCGGTCAGGCGGAAACGTTCGGGCATTTAGCGGGTCTCCTTCTCAGACAGAAGCTCTGCGATGTCTTCGCGCTCGGCCAGTACGTCGAGCGCGGCGGCGAGCTTGTTGCGCTCGCGCGGGCTGAGGGTGTCCACGAACTCCCCGAGCTGGGAGAAGCGGATGTCGGTGAGGCGGGCCACGAGCTGGTCGGCCTCCTTCGTGGGACGGACCCTCTTGATGCGGCGATCCTCCTCGTCCTCGGTGCGGGTGACGAGGCCGCGGTGCACGAGCCCGTCCACCGCACGGCTGATCGCCGGCAGCGAGAGCTCGAGCGAGTCGCCCAGCTGCTTCACGGACATCTCGGGCGCGTCTACGGAGCAGAGGAGCTGGATCGCCTTGAGCTGCGTCAGGGACAGGCCGAGCTCATCGATCACCTCGAGCATGCCCCCCTTGGGGCCGCACGTCTTGAAGATGTGATGGAGGAACGCGGCGAGCGTGCCAACGAGCTGATCGTTGGTGACAGCTTGCTTTGACGCAGTGGATGCTTGCACGCACGCAAGTATTGCATGCAAGCATCGAATCGTCAACGCCATTAGGGCGCCCTAACTCCGACCGTGTTAGTCTGCTTTCCCGTGAAGGGATTCGGGCGGAAAAGCTGGCTGGTGATGGGCCTCGCCGGGCTCGCGCTGCTGCTGTACGCGGCGCTCACCGCCAAGGGCGGAGTGCCCGATCCTACGCAGGAGGCAAACCTCAGCACCGGCGCCGTGGTCCTGAACAGCGGGCTGCTCGTTCTGCGTGAGGGACTCGAGGCAATCCTCGTTCTGGCCGCGGTGACGGCCAGCTTCCGCGGCGCAAACGCCGTTCGCCGCCGTCCCGTTGCGGCCGGCGCGGGTGTGGGCATCGGCGTGAGCGTGGCCACGTGGTTCGCCGCCGCGTGGGTGATCGGGCAGCTTGGCGGGCCCGGCCTCGACCTCCAGGCAGCCACAGGTCTGATCGCCGTGGGCGTCCTGCTCGTGGTGATGAACTGGTTCTTCCATCGCGTGTACTGGACGGGCTGGATCGCGCATCATCACCGCCGCCGTCGCAAGCTCCTGGCGGGCGCCGGTGCCGGTGTGACCGCCGGCCTCGTGCTGCTCGGCTTCACCGCCGTCTACCGCGAGGGTTTCGAGATCGTGCTCTTCCTGCAGAACATGCGGCTCAAGTACGGCGCCGGCACCGTGCTCGAGGGAGTGGCCGTGGGACTCGCGTTCACCGCCGTGGTGGGCGTGCTCACGTTCTACGCGCACAAGAAGCTGCCCTACAAGCAGATGCTCGTGCTGACGGGCGCGATGATCGGCTTCGTGCTCGTGGTGATGGTGGGGGAGAGCGCTCAGGAGCTCCAGCTCGCGGGCTGGCTTCCCACCACCAACATCGGCGTGACCTTCCCCGGCTGGATGGGCACGTGGCTGGCCTTCTTCCCCACCG
The DNA here is from genome assembly GCA_036378175.1 of Thermoleophilaceae bacterium. Classification (GTDB taxonomy): domain Bacteria; phylum Actinomycetota; class Thermoleophilia; order Solirubrobacterales; family Thermoleophilaceae; genus JAICJR01. The sequence goes on along the minus strand of DASUWY010000032.1, from coordinate 5,743 downwards.
TCGAGACGCTCGCCGCGCAGGCACTGGCCGCGGGAGCCGTGATCGGCTCCTACATGGTCAGCGAGTACATGCTCGTGAAGAAGCCCAAGCGCGAGGGGCGCGAACCGGCACGCCGGCCAGAGCACGAGCCCGCGCTGGTGAGCTAGCTACGGAAGCCCGACCTGGTTGTTCGAGTCGGGCCGCGGCTTGCCGATCACGAGCCGCGCGGCGGGAAGCTCCCTCTTCACGGCCTTGGCCGAACCCGCCTTGACCGTGTAGACGCCCGGCGAGAGCGTGGTCTGGATCTGCCCGGTGTTGGTGGGGCCGATCGAGTCGCTCTCCACAGGCTGGATGTTGGCCCCGTCGAGCTCGAGCGTGTGCGCGGCGTTCGTCTGGTTCGACACCTTGATCACCACGGGTCCGGCGCCCACGTGGTTGGGCGAGACCGTCACGCCGGAATTCGTGATCACGCCGCTGAGCATGAGCGTGGCCGCCGGGCGAGGCTTGTTGGCGAAGTCCTGGCCACCCCCGCAGCCTGCAACGAGCAGCGCCGCCGCGGCCACTCCCGGGGCGAGCGCCCCGATGCGGATACGTCCCCCGTAGCTCATCCCTCTCCTGGCGCGGCAGGTTAACCGAACCAGACCGACGTTCGCGCAGCTACCAGACGGTCCACCTCGGTCTGGATGCGGCCGCGGATCTGCTCAGCCAGGTTCTGCACGAGCTCGAGGTCGTCAGCGTCCTCAGGGCCGTAGCCGTCGAGCGTGACGGGCTCGAGGAAGCGGATCTTGAACTTCGCCGGGAGGTACATCATCGCCGCGGCGAGGCCGAACTGCGGGAAGGCGTGGTTGATCGGGAAGTAGATGAGGCCGGTGAGCCGCTGGAGCGCCGGCACGTGGGCGAAGATCGGCATGGCCTCCTCGGCGCCCACCACCGCGATCGGCACGATCGGCACGCCGGAGCGCAGCGCCGTCTTCACGAAGCCGCCGCGGCCGAATCGCCTCAGCCGGTAGCGCTGCCAGTACAGCTTCCGCGATCCCTTCTGCCCCTCGGGGAACACGAGCGCGAGGCGCCCCTCGTCGCGCAGCAGGCGCTGCGCGTTTGCCGGATGCGCCGCCACGAGGCCGATCTTGTTGGTGAGCATGCCCACGCCCGGATAGCCCTTGAACCAGTGCTCGCCGAGCATGTAGAGCGGGCGCGGATGCGGGTGCTCGTTGCGGATCGCCTGCATGATCATCGGTGCGTCCGGCGGCAGGGCGCCCGAGTGGTTCGACACGAGCAGGGCACCGCCCTCGGCCGGCACGTTCTCCACGCCCTCCTGCTCCACGCGGAACCAGTAGCGGTAGTAGAAGTTGAGCACCGGCTCCATCAGCGAGAACACGCGCTCCGAGCGGCCCCAGTCGTCCACCTCGCGCGACGGATCCGTGGTGGGGATCAGCTCGCGCAGGCGGCGCGGATCCGGCTCGGGCGCGCCGTCCATCACGCGCGGGCGCTCGCCGAGCTCGTAGATGTCGCGGGAGGGGTCGTACTCGATCGGGGCCGGGCGGGGGTCCTCCGCACCGGCGATCGAGTTGAGCGGCCCGCCGAGCAGCGGGCTCTCGGCGCTCAGCCGCCCACGACTAGCTGGCGTTCGCCGTCGAGCTCGCGAAGTCTCTTCTGCAGGCGATCCCACGACTGGTGCTCGGCCTCCTCGTATTCGCGCCCTTTCAGATCGCGCAGGCTCTCCGTGTAGGCGGCCCAGGCCTGCCTGGTTCTCGCGTCGATCTCGCTGAGCTTGCGGCTGACCTGTTCGTGGGTGAGAGCGGGCACTTGAAGCCATCGTACCCCGGATCCCAGATCTAAAGACCGCGGCTCGACGAACTACGGCGCTTCGAACGGCAGCTCGACCACCTCGGCTTCGATGCCCTCGCCGACGGTGACTGTGGCCCCAGGTTGGGCCTCGCGCCTGATCAACGCCAGGGCTATGGGCCCGTGGGCGGGGCTGACGCAGGTGGAGCCGATGGTGCCCACCTCGCGGTCGCCGAAGGTGATGGGGGCTCCGTGTTCGGCCTCCGCGGTGAGGCGCAGGCCGCGCAGGAAACGGTTGGGCTTGCCCTTGTAGTGGAGCCGAGCGACGGTCTCCTGGCCCACGTAGCAGCCCTTCTCGAAGCTCACCGCGCGATCGTTGAGGCCGGCTTCCTGGGGAATCGTCTGGCCGCCCATGTCGAGGCCGTGGCGCGGTCGGCCGGACTCGATGCGGAGGCACTCGGCGGCCTCCTCGGACACCGGCTCGATGCCGAGCGCCTCGCGGACGCCGTCCGCCTGGTCCGCCGGGCAGATCACGTCGACGCCGAGGTGGGCGGCCACGTAGATGCCGTGCTCGCCCTCAACGAACGAATGCTCCCCGTCCGGCGGCGCGACGTCGAGTGCCTCGCGCGCGGCGGGCCCGATGAGAGACAGGATTGCCCGCTCCTCGGTCACGTCCCGGCTGTGGACGTCGCGACCCAGGCTGTACATCTTGATCGTGTGCGCCAGCGCCGCGTGTCCGATCGCCTCGCAGTCGAGCCAGAACCAGTCCGTGCCGCGCAGCACGCGCATGTCGGCACGGATCTTGGCCTTGTGGTCGAGCAGCGCGGCGTAGCAGCCGGTGCCGGGCTCGAGCGCCTCCACGTCGTTCGTCACCTGGCCCTGGAGGAACTCCGCCACCTCGGCGCCGTTGAGCAGGAACTTGCCGCGCTCGGAGCGATCCACGAGGCCGACGGTCTCGCGCAGGCGCTCGTATTCGGTCGTGGCGATCACCAGATCGATTCTAGGGAGCGCTCTGTAGGCTCTCCCGCATGGCTTTGGCGGACGACTTCCAGGCCGTGCTCGACACGCTGCCGCCCGACTGGACCGATCTCTCGCTCGACCTGCGGATCTTCGATGAGGATCGCTACATCGAGGCGGCCACGCTGCTCGTGCAGATAAACGCGGCGCCGTACTCCAAGCACGACTGGCACTGGCGGATCCAGGTGGCTCACGACTTCGGGCATGCCGCCGCGGCGGAGACCGTGCACGGCACGCTCTCCCTGCTCGACGAGCAGGGCATCGAGGGCGAGCTGGTGGCTCGCGACGCGCGGTCGGGCCGGGTGGAGATCACCCAGATGTGGGGCCGGCCCGAGTCGGTCCGCCGCGAGTTCGCGCGACGCCGCCACCAGTAGTGGCGCGCGTGGCGCTGCTGTGCCCGGACCTCCTGTTCGGGTCGAACGTGGAAGGCGGCCTGCGGGCGGCCGGTCACGAGGTCACGCGCTTTGCCTCCGTGGAGGAGGCGCGCTCGGCCGACGCTGACGTGCTCGTGGTGGACCTCACGTCCGACGTGGACGAGCGGGTGGGTCTCGGCCACACCGAGGACGTGCGGACGCTCGCCTTCTACTCGCACGTGGAGCACGACACGCGCGTGCGCGCCCAGGATGCAGGGTTCGACCTCGTGGTGCCGCGCTCCCGCATGGCGCGCGAGATGGGGGCGCTCGTGGATAGGCTGGCGTCGCAATGAGCGAGCGGACCGCGGTGGTCACCGGTGCGTCGAGCGGCATCGGCGAGCAGACGGCGCGGCGGCTGGCGCGCGAAGGCTGGCGCGTGCTGCTCGTGGCGCGGCGGGAGGAGCGACTGAAGGCGCTGTCCGCCGAGCTGCGCGACTCGGCGTACCTCGCGGTGGACCTGACGGACGAGGACGCGCCCGCGCGAGTGCGCGCTCGCGTGGACGAGCTGTGGGGCAGGCTCGACCTGCTCGTGAACAACGCGGGCTGGTCAGAGCGCGCGGCCTTCGCGGATGGCGGCTACCACAACGTGAAGCGCGTGATGGAGATCAACTTCGACGCCGTGCTGCGGCTCACGGAGGCGCTGCTGCCGCTTCTGCGCGAGTGCGCGCCGAGCGCGATCGTGAACGTGTCTTCGATCGCGGGCCGCGTGGGGCGGGCGAAGATGGGCGCCTATACGGCGTCGAAGTTCGCCGTGGCGGGATGGAGCGAGTGCCTCCGCATGGAGGAGAAGGCGCACGGGGTGCACGTTGGGCTGGTACTGCCTGGCTTCGTCTCGACGGAGGGCTTCCCGCAGGAAGAGCTCAGGCGCAGCGCGCGCACGCGCTGGATCGTGTCGACGCCGGACAAGGTGGCGGACGCGATCGTGCGGGCGGCCGACGGTAAGCCCGAGGTGGCCGTGCCGCGGCCCTGGGGCCTCGTCCCGCGCCTGCGATACGGCCTGCCGGGCGTGGCGCGCCGACTCTCCGGTTAGACGACCGGCGCGCGCGTCCGCGAGCTTCTCTATCTTCCCGCCCGGTTCCGGGGGAGTGGGGGCGAATTGAATTTCAGGCGGCTGTTGGTCCTGGCAGTGCTGACGGTGGTGGCGGCGGCGATGAGTGCGACGACGGCGGCTGCCGCGCCGCGCGTGCTGCTCGTGGGGAGCTACAAGGGCATCCCGGGGCAGTACACGACGATCCAGGACGCGGTGGACGCGGCCAACCCGGGTGACTGGGTGCTCGTCGGGCCCGGCGACTACCACGAGCAGGCCGACCACCGTGCGAGCCGCGGCCCTCAGCCTGATGACACGCCCGCGGGAGTGGTGATCGCGAAGTCCGGCCTTCACCTGCGCGGGATGGACCGCAACGGCGTGATCGTGGACGGCACGCTTCCCGGCTCACCCCCGTGCAGCTCGGCGGAGTCGCAGCAGGACTTCGGCGTGAAGGGCCCCGACGGCACGCCGCTCGGCCGCAACGGCATCCTCGTCTGGAAGGCCGACAACACCTACGTCGAGAACCTCACGGTCTGCAACTTCCTCGGCGGCTCAGGCTCGGCGGGCAACGAGATCTGGTGGAACGGCGGGGACGGCAGCGGCAAGATCGGCATGCACGGCTACTGGGGCAACTACCTCAATGCCACGAGCACGTTCTACAAGGACGAGACCACAGCCGCCGAGTACGGCATCTTCTCGAGCAACGACAGCGGCGGCACCTGGGATCAGACGTACGCGAGCAACTTCAACGACGGCGCGTACTACATCGGCGCGTGCCAGCAGCAGTGCGACCAGGTGATGAACCACGCGCACGCCCAGTACTCCGCGCTCGGCTACTCGGGCACGAATGCGGGCGGCAGCCTTGTGATCGAGAACTCCGAGTTCGACAACAACAAGGACGGCTTCGACACCAACAGCCAGAACAACGACGACTCGCCGTCGCCGCAGGACGGCGCGTGCCCGTCGGGCGGCATCAGCCCGATCACCCACACGCACTCGTGCTGGGTGTTCATGAACAACTACGTGCACGACAACAACGACCCCAACGTGCCGGGCGCGGGGGCGGCGGCTGCGGGCCCGGTGGGCACGGGGATGTCGATCTCCGGCGGGCGTGACAACACGGTTATGAACAACCGCTTCGAGAACAACGGCGCGTGGGGCGTGATCCTCGTGCCGTATCCCGACACGGAGACCCCGCCGCCCGGGCAGGACTGCCAGGGCGGGGTGAAGGGCGGGCCGCCGTCCAACCTGTGCCTCTACGACGACTGGGGCAACGAGCTCTCCGGCAACACCTTCAGCCACAACGGCTTCTTCGGCAACGACACGAACGGCGACTTCGGCGAGATCACTGAGACGAACGCGCCCACCAACTGCTTCCACGGCAACGTGGAGGCGGGCGGCGGCCAGCCCACCAGCTCGCCGTCGGGGCTCCAGCAGTCGAAGCCGAAGTGCGGGCCGAACGCGGCACCCGATCCGAACCCGTCGATGACGAACCAGGTGGCTTGCGACTCACAGTTCTTCG
>DASUWY010000031.1 GCA_036378175.1 Thermoleophilaceae bacterium | reverse complement strand
TGCTCGTCGGAGATCTCCGACGGGTCCTTGGAGCAGATCTCGCAGTCCGGGTCGCGGCGCACCTTGAGCTCCGTGAACGTGGCGCCCAGCGCCTCGTAGAGGAGCAGCCGGCCGACGAGCGGCTCGCCGGCGCCGGTCACGAGCTTGACGACCTCGGTCGCCTGCAGCAGGCCCATCGTGCCCGGGAGCACGCCGAGCACGCCGTTGGCGCCGCACGAGGGCGCCAGCTCGGCCGGCGGCGGCACCGGGTACAGGCAGCGGTAGCACGGGCCGTCGTGCGGCGCGAACACCGACAGCTGCCCGTCGAAGCCGAGGATCGAGGCCGACACCACCGGGATGCCGAGGCGCACCGTGGCGTCGTTGAGCAGGTAGCGCGTCGGGAAGTTGTCGACGCCGTCGACGATCACGTCGTAGCCGTCGATGATCTCCATGATGTTGGAGGCGTCGAGGCGCGTCTTGTACTTGACGACGTCCACGTCCGGGTTGATCGCCTTGACGCTCTCCTCGGCGCTGTCGACCTTCGGCACGCCGATGCGGTCGGTCGTGTGGATGACCTGGCGCTGCAGGTTGGAGAGGTCCACCTCGTCGTCGTCGACGATCCCCAGCGTGCCGACGCCGGCCGCCGCGAGGTAGAGCGCGGTCGGCGAGCCGAGCCCGCCGGCGCCGAGCAGCAGCACCTTCGCCTCGAGCAGCTTCTGCTGGCCCTCGAGCCCGATCTCCGGGATCAGGAGGTGGCGCGAGTAGCGCTCGCGCTGCTCGGGAGAGAGACTCTTCGGGACCTCGACGTCATAGCCGCGGTCCTTCCACAGCGTGATGCCGCCGGTCATGGACTCGACGTTCTCGTAGCCGAGCTCCTTAAGCATCGTGTTCGCGGCGAGCGCCGAGCGCTGGCCGGAGGCGCAGTAGGTGATCACGCGCTGCGACTTGTCGGGAGCCGCGCCCTCAATGCGCGATTCGAGGTGCCCGCGCGGCACGTGCACGGCACCCGGAAGATGAGACTGCTCGAACTCGTGCTGCTCGCGAACGTCGACCACCACGTAGCCGTTGTGGCCGTTCGAGATCAGCTCGTGGACCTCACCCGGGTCCACCTCGGTTATCTGGCTCCTGATCGTGCGAATCAGGTCTGCGCCGCTGGGCATCTTCGTGAAACTCCTAAAAGCCGGTCGGTCTTTACTTCATTAAGTGTAGCGGCCCCGCAGTAGACCGTGGCGGTGCTCGAGAGCACCCTGAATCGTAGTCCTCGCCCCGCCCTGCGACTAGAGGCGGGAGGCGATGAACAGGCCGCCCACGCGCGCGTTGCTGAGCCGGCTTGACGCGGCGATCAGGAAGTTCACCCTCCCCCGCTTCACGCCGACGATCAGCCGCCAGCCGCGGTGGCTCACCGCGAACACCCAGACGCTGCCGTGGTGAGCCAGCACGCGCTCGTGATGCAACGCGGCTCGCGCCGCGCGCAGGCGCGTGCCCACGCGCGCGCGGCCGGAGTGGAACGACCTGGAGGCCGACGCGATGAAGTCCGCTCGGCCGTGCCTGCCGAAGTGCACGGCCAGCGCGCAGAAGTGCACGATCCCGCGGGCGCGGCGGGTGGGCTTCCCGAGCCTGCGCGTGAGCGCGGCCCTGCTCTGACCGAGGTGCGCGGGCCCGAGCCCGTGACGGGCTGCGCCGCCGGCCCGGCACGCGCGGGCGCGGAGCTTGCCGCCCGCGCCGGGGTGCGCTCCCCCACCGGATCCACCGCCCTTGCCGCCCCCCGCGCCTCCGCCCTTCTGGCCGCTGATCGCGCCCTCGTTCACGTAAGGCGACGGCCCTGTGCCTCCGTGGTACTGGCATCGCGGGTCCGCCTTCACCTGGCCGAGCATCATCACGCCGCCGCGGCCGGGGCCGAAGTAGGGCTTCCAGGCCGCCGGGAACCCGGGCAGCTGGGAAGGATCGGCCGTGCGGTGGTTGATCGTGAAGTTCTCCACGTACACGCCACCCGCGCCCCAGCGCTTGTCGAAGAAGTAGTGGCCGTCCCAGTGGTAGGTCTCGGTGGAGCCGTCGCCGGCGATCACCTGCCCGGTCCAGTGGTCCTGCTGGTAGTACCAGCACTTGTTGATCGCGGCGGCGAGCCGCGCAGGCTCCTTCGAGAGGAACGTGACGACGCCGAGCTGGCTGATGTCCTGGTGCGTCTTGTCGTAGTCGACGCAGAACGGGTCGGCGTTCGGATGCTGGAACGTCGTGCCCTCGCCCGCATACTGGATCGTGCAGATGAACGGGCTCTTGCCGTCCCACGGCTTCACGCTCGCACCGAACGCCGGCGCGGCCACAGCCATCGCCAGCGATACGACCACCCCTGCCAGGATCGTCCCCCGCATCGCGCAGCGAACGGTACGACTTCCCGCCCGCGGGCGCGCCGGTTCTACTTCGCGGCGTTGTTGAGGATCTTGCCGAGCTTCGCGAAGGACAGGCTTCGCGACACGGCCGCGATGTAGACCACGCGGTTCTTCGACAGGCCCACAAGGAGTCGCCAGCGGCGGTGTGTCACGCCGATCACCCAGTCGCGCTTGCTGTGCCCGAGCACCTGCTCGTGGTGGAGCGCGCTGCGCACCCGCTTCAGCTTTGACCCGATCCGGACCTTCCCCGCGTGGAACGACTTGCCGCTCGTCATCACCACGTCGGTCTTGCTGTGGCGGCCGAAGTGGATGGCGAGGTCGCCGCCGTGGCGGAGGCAGTAGTGGTAGTAGCCGGCCGCGCGGTGCGTGGGCTTGCCGAAGCGATGCCGCACGGCGGCGCGCTTGAGGCCCAGCCGCGCGCGGCCGAGGCCGCTCTTCGCGTTGCCGCGGAAGTTCTTGCAGGCGCTGCGCGGAAGCGTGCCCGGGCCGGGGCTCGGCCCAGCGCCGAGGCCTCCGAGGAAGCCGCCGCCGGTGGTGCCGCCGCCTCCACCGCTCGTCTGCTGCTGCCCGGTGCAGGCCTGGACCACGGGCACGCTGATCATGCTGCCGGTGGCGGGGATCGGAACGGTCGCTTTCGTGATCGCCGACCCGCCGGTACCCGTGGCCTTGTTCGCGAACATCGCGGTGTCCACTTCGCCGAGCGGGCTCGTGAAGCGGTCTACCCGGTAGAGGAAGCACTTGCCGGCGACGGCTGCGAGCTGGTTCGGACCGTCGGAGAGGAGCTGCTGTATCGCGGTCGCGTCGATCCCGCTGTGGTCGTACTCCACGCAGAAGGGATCCGCGTTCGGGTCCTGCAGTGACGCCGCGTTCTGAAGCGTGCAGGTGAAGGGGTTGGATCCATCCCACTGCTGCGCCTGGCCGGCGGCCGGCGCGGCAAACACCGCCAGCAGCAGAAGCACTCCCGCTAGCAAGGCTCCCCTCATAGCGATCGAACGCTACACCTCGGGGCGCGTACGAGCGCCAGATCGCCGCAAGACTGATTTCACGCGCGCCACGCGGGACTAGCGCATCCCCCTGACCGGGTATTGACCCGGCGACGCTCCGGAGCGCAACTGCGCGTGCCGAAGCGGGTTTCGGGGAGACCCCTCACCTCTCACAAGGAGACAAATGCGCCATACCGTCCTGGCACTGCTGTCGTTCGCCGTCCTGGCCGCGCCCGCACAGGCGGCCACCGCTCCGCAGCCGCACAGCGCGCCGGCCACGAACATCGGCCCGCTGAGCGCCACGCTGAACGGGGACGTGAACGCCAACGGTCACGCCACCACCATTCACTTCCAGTTCGGCAAGACGACCAAGTACGGGAGGCACACGCCAGATCAGGCCGTGGGCGCCGGCACCACGCCGATTCCCGTGTCGGCGTCGGCGTCCGGCCTCAAGTCCGGCACCGTCTACCACTTCCGGCTGGTGGCGGTGAGCAGCGCCGGCACCAGGCGCAGCGGCGACCGCACGTTCAAGACCGCTCCGCCCACCACCACTCCGACGTTCGCGCCCAACCCCGTGATCTTCAGCCGTCCGTTCACCATCTCGGGACAGCTGATCGGCACCGGGTCCGCCCACGCCACGGTCACGCTGCTCGCGCGGCCGTTCCCGTACACGGCGCCATTCGCGCCGATCGGTAACTCGGTGGTGAGCAACGCCGACGGCACGTACGCGTTCCAGTTCACCGCCGCCGGGGCGAGCTCGCAGATCCAGATCCGGGCGAACACGAATCCGCCGGTGCCGGCCACCACGGTCGCGCTGCCGGTGAACTCGCTGATCTCGATGCACGTGACGAGCCATGTGCGCAAGGGTCACCTGGCGCGTTTCGCCGGCACGGTCCTGCCCGCACAGGACGGGCTGATCGTGAAGATCCAGAAGCGCGGGCGCGACGGCGTGTTCCGCACCGTTGCGCACACGAACCTGCACCACCGCAACGCGGCGTCGTCGAGGTACAGCCGCCGGCTGCGGCTCAAGCGAACGGGCACCTACCAGGCGGTCGTGGAGTCGGCCGGCGGCGTGGTGTACCCCGGCACGAGCCCGGCGAAGAGCATCAAGGTCCGCAAGCACTGAGGAAGTAGCGCAGCTCCTGGGCAACCACCGCCGGCTCCTCGTGGAGCCGGCGGTGGGTGATCCTCAGGACGGTGTAGCCGAGGCGCTTGAGGTGGATGTCGCGCTTGCGGTCTGCCTCGAACACCGCGGGCGTGCGGTGGAACTCGACGCTGTCGAGCTCGACGATCAGCTTGTGGTCCGGCCAGAGGAAGTCGACCACGTAGGGGCCGACCTGGACGTTGATCTGTGGCTTCGGCAGGCGGTGCTTCCTGATGAGCTTCAGGAAGGTTCTGTCAATACCTGGATGCGTCTGCGGCGCCAGCGGATCAAAAGCAGCAATGACGGCACGCAGAGCACGGAATCTCGGCCGCGAGATCGACCAGCGTTCGCTCGATGCTCGTTACCGCGAAGCCGTTCACCTCGGACGCCGACGGCGTTCGACGCGTGTGGTGAACCCGCCCCACCGCGCGTAGACGGCCGGAAGCACCGGATGTAATCGACCCGCGTTCAAGCTCCGCCGAGCCGCGCCCTCGCTGATCCCGAGGCTCTCAAGCTGACCCAGCCCAACCACGCCGTCCTGTTTGGCGGCCAGTTCGCCCACCATCCGGTCCTGTGGCAGATTCTGCCGTCGGTTACCGGCGGGAAAATCTGCCAGTTCGCTCATTTGAGCCGTTAAGGCCCGAGCGCTCTGGTTTTCGCCCCTACGCGGCGGTGGCCTCGGCGCCTGGGCCCGGGCGGGTGGTGACGTCGCGGGCGGTCAATGGCGCACCGCAGCGGTCACAGGACAGGTGCTCGTTCACCTCGCCGCCGCACTCGCGATGCACGATCAGGCGGGGCGGGCCCGCCGGCGCCACGTACTTGTCGCCCCACTTCACCAGTGAGACGAGCACCGGCCAGAGCGCGATGCCCTTCTCCGTGAGCCTGTACTCGTAGCGCGCGGGGCGGTCTTGATAGCGGTGCTTCTCGAGGATGCCCTCCTCCACGAGCCGTGCGAGACGCGTGCTGAGCACGTTGCGGGCCACCCCGAGGTCCGCCTGGAAGTCCTCGAAGCGGCGGATGCCGAGAAAGGCGTCGCGAATTATGAGGACGCTCCAGCGCTCGCCGATCAGCTCGAGCGTCCTGGCGATCGAGCAGTTCTGGCCTTCGTAGTCGCGCTTGAGCATCGAAGGTGATTCTAGTCACGTTAGGTTGCTTGACGCAACTCACTATGCAATAGTGCATTTCGTCATGCAACCCTGCATTGAGGAGCCCCAAATGGAATCGCTCACTGCCCTCCTGCTCGACCCCCGCCGGCTCGCGGAGCTCGGCCCGACCGAGGAAGAGGTGATGGCCGACCTCCTCTGGCCCGCCCCGCTAGAGCGCGCGAGGCGCCACTAGCCGATGGCGCGACGCTGGCAGGTCCTGCTCGTCACGGCGGTGGCCGTGTTCATGGGCTTCCTCGACGTGACGATCGTCAACATCGCGTTCCCGGACATCCGCGCGTCGTTCCCCGGCAGCTCGCTCGCCGACCTGTCGTGGGTGCTCAACGCCTACAACGTGGTGTTCGCCGCGCTGCTGGTTCCGGCCGGCCGGGTGGCCGACATCGTGGGGCGGCGGCGCATGTTCTTCTTCGGCCTCGTGACCTTTCTCGGCGCCTCGGCCGCGTGCGGCGCCGCGCAATCGGTGGAGATGCTCGTGGCCGCGCGGGTGGTGCAGGCGGCCGGCGCCGCCGTGCTCGTTCCGACGTCGCTCGGCCTGCTGCTCCCCGAGTTCCCGCTCGAGCAGCGCGCCACCGCCACCGCGCTCTGGGGCGCCACCGGCGCAGTGGCGGCCGCCACCGGTCCGTCGCTTGGAGGCGTGCTCGTGCACGCCACCGACTGGCGACTCGTGTTCTTCGTGAACATCCCGATCGGCCTCGCCGCGCTCATCCCCGCGCGCTCCCTGCTGCGAGAGGTGCGCCAGGATGGCGGCCTGCTCCCGGACGCGCTTGGCACGGCGCTCCTCACATCGGGGGTGGCCGCGCTCTCGCTCGGCATAGTCAAAGGACCTGTTTGGGGCTGGGCCGACCAGAGGACACTCGCCGCGGTGACAGCGGGCCTTCTGCTCCTCATCGCTGTGGTTCAGCGCTCGCGCACACACGCGGCGCCGATATTCGAACTCAGCCTCTTCAAGGTGCGCTCCTTCAGCGTCGCCGTGACCGGCACGTTCCTCTTCTCGCTCGCCTTCTACGCGCTGCTCCTCTGCAACATCCTGTTCCTCACCGAGGTCTGGCATTACTCGATCCTCAAGGCGGGCTTCGCGGTCACGCCGGGCCCGCTGATGGCGGCGCTGTCCGCGGCCGTGGCGGGCCGGCTCGCGGACCGCTACGGGCAGCGCGTGCTCGCGGTGCCCGGACCGCTCGTGTTCGCGAGCGGCTGTCTCGTGTTCACGCAGGCGCTGGGGGCGGATCCCCACTACCTGTCGAACTACCTCCCCGCCACCCTGCTCACCGGCGCCGGCGTGGGGATGAGCTTCGCGTCCTTCAGCAGCGCCGCGGTGGCGGAGCTTCCACCCACACGCTTCGCGACGGGCAGCGCCATTGCCTCCTGCCTGCGTCAGATAGGCGCCGTGCTCGGGATCTCCGTGCTGATCGCGCTGCTCGGCACCGGACAGTCGCTCCACACCTTCCACCAGGCCTACGCGCTCATGGCGCTGCCGTCGGCCGCGGCCGGACTGCTTGCGCTCGGGCTCGGCAGGGTGCGTGCGCGCAACCCGCTCGAACCCGCGGTTCAGACCGCCGACAGCACGCCGTGAGGCTCGCGCTCCGACGCTCTCGCTGAGAGCACCACGCGGGCGCCGCGGGCCGGCACCTGTGTGACGTTGCGAGTCTGCGAGCGCTCCGGCTCCGGGCGGTCCGGCACGAGGTCGAAGTGCCGCAGCACCACCGGGATGATCGACGCCATCTCGGTGGTGGCGAACGAGGCGCCGATACAGCGGCGCGGGCCACCCCCGAACGGGATCCAGGTGTACGGCGCGGGCTGGGTGTCGAGGAAGCGCTCAGGCCGGAAGGCCAGCGGGTCCGGCCAGTGCTGCTCCGCCTTCTGCACGAGCGCGATGGACGACATCACTCGCGTGCCCGCCGGCAGGTCCCATTCGCCGATCTGCGCGTGCTCGGTGATGTCACGCCCCACCTCCATCACCACAGGCCGCACCCGCAGCGTCTCCTTGATCACCGCGTCGAGGAACGACGGGTCGCCCTCGCGCAGCCGAGCCAGCACGGCCGGGTGACGCGTGAGGCGCTCGAACGCCCACGCGAGCGCGGTGGCGGTGGTCTCGTGACCCGCGATGAGGAGCGTCATCAGCTCGTCGCGGAGCTCGGCGTCGGTGAGGCTTTGGCCGGACGCCTGCACGAGCAGCGAGAGGATGTCCTCGCCCGAGGGATCGGCGCGCCGCCGCGCGATCTCCATGTGGATCAGCTCGTCGGCCCGCGCGCGGATCTCGAGAAAGCGGCGCCAGGGTGGAAACCACGAGAGGTCGCGGTTCGCCGCGGTGGCGAGGAACAGCAGGGTGGTGGGCTGGTCGAGCAGGCGCCCGAGAAGATCGCGCAGCCGCCCCAGCGCGTCGGGGTCGCGCACCCCGATCACGAGCCGCAGGATCACCTCGAGCGTGATCGCCTGCATGCGCGGGCGCAGCGACATCGGCTCGCCAACGGGCCACCCGCGCACCTGCTCCTCGGCTATCTCCTCGATCAGCTCGGGGTAACGCCGCAGTGCCTCGCCGTGGAAGGCGGGCAGCATGAGCTTGCGCTCGCGCATGTGCTCGTCCTCGTCGAGCAGCAGGAGCGAGTGCTCGCCGAGAAGCGGGCTGAGCACCCGCCCTCGCACGCCTCCGACGTGGAAGAGGTGCGTGGGACCGGTGAACACCTGCCGGATGAGCGCCGGATCGGCCAGGAACACCATGCGCCCGTACGGGGCGATGTTCACCGTGAACACGTCGCCGTAGCGGCGGCGGCAGCGCTCGAGAAAACCGTGCGGGCGGCTGAGCATGCCCACTGTCTGCGCGAGGCCGGGAAGCTTGGGTCCGGGCGGGAGGGTCACCGCCGCCCAGTATCCCAGCCCTCAATGTCCGCGCTGTGCCTGCCGATTGACTGGGGGTGAGCGTCAACGACCTCGTGCTCGTCCAGGGGATGAAGGACACCCGGGCGACCCTCCATGACTGGAACCGCGCGCCCTGGGGGGTGCTGGGGAGCTGGACGCTGCTCAGCCTCGCCGTGTCGTGCGCGCTGCTCGCCGCCGTCCTGCTCGTGGCCACGCTGTCCACGCCCGACTCCACGCCCATCTTTCTCCCGGGCATTCACTACCGCGCGCACCTGAGCGATGCCGCGAGCGTGCTGTACCACAACTCGCTCGTGCTGGCCCTGCATGTGATGGCCTGCGTGGCGGGCTTCATCGCCGGCAGCTCGCTGCCGCAGAGCGCGGCGCAGCGCAGCGGCCTCTCGCGGCTGATTCACGAGAAGGCCGGGCCGCTCGCGATCGGCTTCGTGGTCTGCGCAACCACCTTCTCGCTCGTCACGCAGGCGTACGTGCTCGGCGGCGGCGTGTCCACCGTGGCGGCGGAGATGGGGATGTCACGCCCACTGCTTCTCGTCGCGCTGCTCCCGCATGCACTGCCCGAACTCGTCGCGCTCTTCCTGCCGCTCGCGGCGTGGCTCATGGCGAGCCGCAAAGGTGAATGGCACAAGCTCCTCGCGGCCACATTCGTCACGCTCGCCATCTCAGCGCCGGTGCTCGTGGTGACCGCGCTGGTGGAGGTGTACGTGTCACCGCACCTGCTCATCGCGCTGGCGTCCTAGAAACGAGAAGAGGCGGCCCGGAGGCCGCCTCGTTCTCACTTCTCAGTAGACGTGATGCGTTAGCACTTCATGGTGCCGGTGACCGTGACCGGCGTGGTGGGGCCGGTGCCCGGGCCGCCCGGCGCGCCGTCCTGGTCGAAGTTGGCCGTGGTCTTGGTCGGCAGCGTGCCGCACTTCGTGGCGGCGAGATAGCTCACCTTGGTCTTCTTGCCGTGCACCTTCGCCTTACGCGTCTTCGGCGAGATCTTCACGTCGAAGTGCGTGAGCGCGACCTGCAGGCCGAGCTGGTACTGAAGGTCGGCAGGCACGGCGAACGTGACGGTGTAGGCGAACTTGCCGCCGCCCTTGCCGATCGTGCCCACGACGACGCGGTTCGAGATCTGCAGCGGGCTCGAGCCGTTCAGCGCGAGCAGGATCTGCTTGGCCCTCAGGCCGTTGTACGCCGTGACCTTCAGGCTCTCGGTGGTCGCCGGGTTGATCGGCTGGCCGGGAGCGCCGCCCGAGGCCTGCGCGGTGCCGGAGCCGATCACTGCCTTCTTGCACGAAGCGGGAACGCTCGCCTGACCATCAAGGGCCTTCGGGTTGCAGCTCGGGAAGTACTTCGCGTGCTGCACGATCCCCTTCGGGAAGTACAGCGTGGTGGTCGGCGCGACGTTCGGCTGCGTGTTGTTCGTCGTACCGACGCTGAGGATGCCCTCATAGGAAAGCGGGGCAGGCTTCTTCTTGCTGGCCTTGCCCTTAGCCTTCGCCTTCACCGTGTAACTCACGGTGTTGGCCTGCTGTGCGGCGAACGCCGCAGTCGCCGCAACCGCGCACGCAAGCGCGCCTACGGCAAACAAAACAAAGAGTTTGCGCATCGTGTCTCCTGGGGCCTGAGTAGGTTTGCGAATCGGCCTCCCGGCCCGGGAGGCAGTCGGACTATAAACAGCCAGGGGCCTGCAAGTTGCGGAATTTTTTGGAAATGATGCAGCGGAGTGAGAACCCCGCCGGACGCTGAAATCGCCGCGCCCGAGTTCCCCCCGGGGCTCGACTGGCTGAACGTCGCGCTGCTCCGCATGCAGACCGAGCTGGGGCGCCACGCGATCCTCATCGAGTTCTGGGACTACGCCCGGATCAACTCCCTGCGCACCCAGCCGTACCTGAAGGCGTGGCACGAGCGCTACGGCGAGCACGGGTTGCGCGTGATCGGCGTGCATACGCCGGGGTATTCGTTCGGCCGTGAGCGGGAGAACGTTGAACGCGCCGTGCAGCGCCTCGGCGTGCCATACGCGGTCGCGCTCGACCCGCACTTCGAGGTGTGGCAGCTGTACGGCAACAAGGGCTGGCCGGCGCGTTACCTCTTCGACCGCTCCGGCTGGCTGCGCCTCGTCCACTACGGCGAGGGCGAGTACCTGGAGACGGAGCTCGCGATCCAGGAGCTTCTGCGGGAGATCGACCCCCACCTGGACCTGCCCGAGCCGCTGCCGGCGCTGCGCCCGGAGGACGAGCCGGGAGTGAAGATGGAGCCGCAGACGGCCGACATCGCGCTCCCGGCCGACCGCGAGCGGCTCGAGCTGGTGCGTGACTGGCTGGACGGCGAGGACTACATCGAGGCCGCCGACGCCGGTGCCGGTGCGCGCGTGAAGAGCTTCAGCGCCGGCGAGGTGTGGGCCGTGCTCTCAGGCGCGTTCGAGCCGGGGCTCTACGAAATGCCGGACGGCATCGTGGAGGCGGACGACCCGGGCCTGCGCCTGCACGCCTTCCAGTTCACGCCGAGGCTCTAGCCGGGCTGCCCGGCCAGCGCCTTGCGGATGTGCTTGGGCAGCATGAAGCGCACATCCTCCTGCACCACGTGGAACTCGGAGATGTCCGTGACGCCCCGCTTCCTGAAGAAGTCCACCAGCCGCTGCACGAGGTTCTCCGGAGCGCTCGCGCCGGAGGTGATGCCGATCACGCGCTTGCCCTCGAGCCACTCCTCCTCCACCTCTGTCTCGTTGTCTATGAGGTAGGAGTCCGCGCCGTGATAGCGGGCCACCTCCACGAGACGGTTGGAGTTGGATGAGTTGCGCGACCCGATCACGAGCACGAGGTCGCACTCGCCGGCCATCTGCTTGACGGCGAGCTGACGGTTGGTGGTGGCGTAACAGATGTCGTCGGTACGGGGGCCGACGATGTTCGGGAACTTCTCCTTCAGGCGGTCGATGATGTCCTGCGTCTCGTCCACCGAGAGCGTGGTCTGCGAGACGTAGGCCACGCGGTCAGGGTCCTCGACCTCGAGCCGATCCACGTCGTCCTCGGTCTCGATCAGCACGATCCTCTCGGGCGCCTCGCCCATCGTGCCCTCCACCTCCTCGTGGCCCCCGTGCCCGATCAGGATGATCGTGTAGCCCTGCGCGGCAAACTTGCGCGCCTCCACATGGACCTTCGTGACGAGCGGGCAGGTGGCGTCGATGGTGCGGAGCCGGCGCGCCTCGGCGTTCGCGTGGACGCCCGGCGCCACGCCGTGGGCGGAGAACACGACCGTCTCCCCCTCCGGCACCTCGGTCTCCTGGTCGACGAAGATCGCGCCGCGCTCGCGGAGCTCCTCCACCACGTGCTTGTTGTGGACGATCTCCTTGCGCACGTAGACGGGCGCGCCGTACAGATCGAGCGCGTGCTCGACCGTTTGCACGGCTCTGTCGACGCCCGCGCAGTAGCCGCGCGGCGCCGCGAGATAGATCTTCTCGGGCACGTGAGCCATCCGGTGATCAGAGTCTAGGGAGAAGGGCGCGCACCGTCTCACCCACCTCATCGAGGCTCGTGCCGGAGACGTGCGAGAGGTCGTCGCAGAGCTGGTGATAGCAGGGATAGTTGAAGTCGATCAGGTCGATCGACTTCACCCCGAGCGCCTCGAACGGCGTGTGGTCGTCGAGGATGTCTGGCCCCGTGCCGGACGGGAAGGCGCCGCTCGCCCCCACCTCCATCGCGGCAGCGCGCAGCATCTGCCAGAGGCCGGGGTCGGAGCTCTCCTCGCGCGGGATCCGCAGATGGGCGTTGCCCACGAAGTCGAGGAGGATCATCGCGCGCGCCTTCCGGTAGGCGCGAGCCGCCACCTTGCTTCCCCGCAGGCCCCTCTGCTCGAACTCGGAATCCGGGGTGTCGCCAGGGCTCTCCTCGCCGTCGAAGAGGGCGAAAACGACGGTGGCTCGCAGGTGGCGGGATCGCAGGTGGCGGGCCAGCTCGAGCACGATGGCCGTGCCGGCTGCGCCGTCGTTTGCGCCCAGGAAGCCCGGGATGTCCTTGGTGTCGTAGTGCGCGCCGACCACGACCACGTCGCGCCGGTCGCGGCCGGGCACGACGCCGATCACGTTCCGCAGGCCACCGGGCACGGGCTCGAAGTGAGAGTGCGGAAGTGCGGAGCGCAGACGTGCGGAGAGCCTGCGGGCCGCGGGCGACCCGGCCGGCCGCGGGCCATAGCCGAGCTGTATCCGCACCCAATGCAGCGCGCCGCTCTCGCTGAAGCGGTTCGCGCGAAGACGGGCTGCTGATGCCGGCGCCGCGGTGGCGCTGACGGCGAGAACAGCAGCAATTACGGCGGTCAGCCTGAGGAGGCGCACAGCGACAATTGTGCGGGCACCGATCGGAATATGTCCCCGCGCGGAGCGACGTCCCGTGAGCACGGGCACCATTCCGATCGGGGACCGCTGCAGAAACGCTTAGGCCGAGGCGGGAAGCTCGCCTGCCGCGAGCAGCGCGGACACTCCGTCCGCCGCCACCGGCCGCGCCAGGTAGAAGCCCTGCCCCTGGTCGCACGCGAGAGCCCGCAATTCCGCGAGCTGGTCGGCGTCCTCGATGCCCTCCGCGACCGTCTTCAGGCCCAGCGTCCCGCCCAGCGTGATCATCGCCGCCGCCACCGCCGACTCGTCCGGCCCGTGCGCCACGCCGTCGATGAACGGCTTGGCGATCTTCACGATGTCCACCGGGAAGCGGTCGAGGTAGCCGAGCGACGAGTATCCCGTGCCGAAGTCGTCGATCGCCAGCTGCACGCCGAGCTTCTTGAGGTCCGCGAGCGTCGCGGCGGCCGCCTCCGCGTCCTGCAGGAGCACGGTCTCGGTGATCTCGAGGATCAGGTTGGCCGGCGGAAGCTCGCTCTGCTCGAGCGCCGCCTTCACCTCGCCCACCACACTGGCGTCCTGAAGCTGGCGGCCCGAGAGGTTCACGCCAACGGAAAGCGGCATGTCCGACGGATAGGTGAGCTGCCACTCGCGCGCCTGCCGGCACGCCTCACGCAGCACCCAGCCGCCGATCGGGAGGATGAGGCCGGTCTCCTCGGCCAGCGGGATGAAGTCGAGCGGCGGCACGAGCCCGCGCTCGGCGTGCTTCCAGCGCACGAGCGCCTCCACGGCGGTGATCCTGCCGCTCGCCAGGTCCACGGCGGGCTGGTAGTGGATCACGAACTCGTCGCGCTCAAGCGCCTGCTGCAGCTCGGCCTTGAGCTCGAGGCGCTTGAGCGCAGCGAGGTGCATGTCTGGCTCGAAGAACTCATGGCCGCCCTTGCCGCGGCGCTTGGCGATGTACATCGCCACGTCGGCGTTCCGCAGCAGCTCCTCCGCGCGCTCGCCCGGCGTGCCGGCGCTCTGCGCGATGCCGATGCTCGCGTACACGAAGGTGCGCTTGCCGTCGATGTCGAACGGCGGCCGCAGCGACTCGATCACGCGCTCCGCCACCCCCGCGGCCTCCGCCGGCTCGCTCACGTCCTCGAGCAGGATCGCGAACTCGTCGCCGCCGAGGCGCGCGGCGGTGTCGCCGCTGCGCAGGCACTCGTCGAGCCGCTTGGCGATGCCCACGAGGAGCTCGTCGCCAGCGGCGTGGCCCAGGCTGTCGTTCACCGTCTTGAAGTCGTCGACGTCGAGGAAGAGCACGGCGATGCGGCCGGGCTCACGCACTCGGCGAGCGAGAGCGTGGCCCACGCGGTCCGTGAAGAGCGAGCGGTTGGGCAGCCCGGTGAGGGCGTCGTGGAACGCGCGGTGGGCGAGCTGGTCCTCGAGCTCCTTGCGGTCGGTCACGTCGCGGGTGGTGAGGAGCATGCCGCCAACGTTCGGGTCGTCGGCCAGGTTCTTGTAGATCGTCTCGACGTAGCGCCACGAGCCGTCCGCGTGCTTCACGCGCCACTGGACCGGAGCTGTGACCGCGCCTGTCTTGAGCGCCTCTAGGAAGAAGGCGATCGATGCCTCGCGGTCATCCGGGTGGAGGATCTCGAGGATCGGGCGGCTCTCGAGGTCCTCCGGCTTGTACCCGAGGATGCGCTCGACCGAGGGGCTCTCGTAGGTGATGAGGCCATCGAGGCCCACCACGGTGATGATGTCGGAGGCGTTCTGCACGAGGGCCCGGAAGCGCTCCTCGCTGTGGCGGAGATCCTCGGTGAGCCCGATGCTCTCGAGCGCCAGGGCCACGTGGCTCGCGAGCGTGTGGAAGCTGTCCTCGAACGCGTGCGGAAGGCGCCCGTCGGAGGTGATCATGAGGGCACCGGTGAGATCCCCGTGCACGAGCAGCGGCGCGCTGTAGAGGTCACCGAGCTTCGCCGGGAGCGTGCTTTCGGCGCGCTCTTCGGCGGTCACGTCGGCCGCGGTGATCGGCTCGCCGCTGCGCAGCCGCTCGGCTGTCTCCGCCCGGAGCTCGACCGTGTGACCGACGATGTCCTGCGCGTGGTCGCCTGCGGCTGCCGACACCGTCATCGTCGTCGTGTCCCCGCGGAAGACCGTGGCGCGGACTCCCCGCGCTCCCGACATCATCGCCATGATCGCGTGAACGGCGATCTCGTCCACAGCCTCGCGCGTGCGGCCAAACGCCACCAGCGCGGAGCTCGCCTCCATCAGCACCAGCTCCCGCTGGCGGCGCGCACGCCGCGACGTGCCCCGGGATGCCCAGGCATGAACGATGCTTGAAATGCCACGGTGTGGCGAGCTCACAGTCGGGTAGTCGGCCGCAGAGTGACGGTGCTTGAGTGCTGGTAGGCCGCCGGATAGGCTCAGCTTCGTGGCCACGAGGCACAAGGACCGCCTGACCGCGGTCGACGCGTCGTTCCTCGCCCAGGAGGGGCGCGCCTCGCACATGCACGTGGGGGCGGTGCTGCTGTTCGAGGGACCGCCGGCCGCCTACGAGGAGCTGGTGGCCCACGTGGAGGCGCGCCTGCACCTCGTGCCCCGCTACCGGCAGAAGCTCGCGTTCCCGCGCTTCGAGATGGGGCGGCCGATGTGGGTCGACGATCCGCGGCTGAACATCGCCTACCACGTGCGCCACACGGCACTGCCCGCGCCGGGGTCGATCGAGGAGCTGCGGCTGCTCGCCGGGCGCATCTTCTCCCAGCGGCTCGACCGCTCGAAGCCGCTCTGGGAGCTGTGGCTCGTGGAGGGGTTGAACGACAACCGCTTCGCCCTCATCACGAAGACGCATCACGCCATGGTCGACGGCGTGTCCGGCGTCGATCTCGCCACCGT
>DASUWY010000030.1 GCA_036378175.1 Thermoleophilaceae bacterium | reverse complement strand
TAGCCGTTGCCCGGCGTGCTGAGCGTCACCCCGCTGTCGAGCTTCAGCTCGGTAGCGCCGGCGCGGGGGGAACCGGCCACGCCCGGCATCAGGTTCGACACGCCGATGAATCCCGCGACGAAGGTGGTGCGCGGACGGTCGTACACCGCCTCTGGAACGTCCACCTGCTCGACCACACCGTGGTTCATCACCGCGATCCGGTCGGACATCGTGAGCGCCTCCTCCTGGTCGTGCGTCACGTAGATGAACGTGATGCCGACCTCGCGCTGGATGCGCTTGAGCTCGACCTGCAGGCCCTTGCGGAGCTTGAGGTCGAGCGCGCCGAGAGGCTCGTCGAGCAGCAGCACGGTGGGGAGGTTCACGAGCGCGCGCGCGAGCGCCACTCGCTGCTGCTGACCGCCCGAGAGCTGGCGCGGCTTGCGCTTGGCCTCGCGGGCGAGGCCCACCCGCTCGAGCTCCTCGCCCACGCGCCTGGCCGCCTCCTTCTTCGCCACGCCCTTGCGGCGGAGCCCGAACGCCACGTTCTCCTCCACGCTGAGGTGGGGGAAGAGCGCGTAGCTCTGGAAAACGGTGTTGGTGGCGCGCTTGAACGCCGGAAGGCCGGACACGTCAGTGCCGTCGAGCAGGATGCTGCCCTCGCTCGGCTCCTCGAAGCCCGCGACCATCCGCAGGGTGGTGGTCTTCCCGCAGCCGCTCGGGCCGAGCAGCGTGAAGAACTCGCCGCGCTCGATGTCGAGCGTGAGCTCGCGCACGGCTGTGAAGTCGCCGAAGCGCTTGGTCACCCGCTCGAGGCGGACGCTCGGGACGGATCCAGGGCTGGCTTGCGCCCCCGATTCAGGCGACGAATCGGTGGTCGCGATCTGAGCTCCGATGGCTCCTCCTCAATGGCCAAATTCCCCCGGCCCGGCTCGCCGGGCCGTTAGAGCGGGAGAGAACTTAGGGGTGTCATGCGGCGAACGCAAGTAACGAATGCGCAAAAACTAGCCCACCGGCTTGTACAACCGGTACAAGCGGTGTGGCTCCAGTTTGACCGTGTGCTCCCTTGTTCGGGCTCCAGCCCGGCGCTACCGTTGTCCATAGCGTCCAGTCCGTCGGGGAGAAGGAGAGTGTTAAGCAATGGCAACTAGGCTCGAAGGCGCACCGCAGATCGGGGAGGCACACCACGGTCGCCTGCAGGAGCTTGCCAAGCGCCACCTGTGGATGCACTTCACGCGCATGGGCGCGTACGAGGAGCACGAGCTGCCGATCATCGTGCGCGGCGAGGGCTGCTACGTCTGGGACGAGCACGGCAAGAAGTACCTGGACGGCCTGTCCGCTCTCTTCTGCGTGAACGCCGGCCACGGTCGCGGCGAGCTCGGCGAGGCCGCGGCACGCCAGGCGAAGGAGCTCGGCTTCTACACGAACTGGACCTTTGCGCACCCGCTGGCGATCGAGCTGGCGGCCCGCATCGCGAAGCTTGCGCCGGGCGACCTCAACCGCGTGTTCTTCACCTCCGGCGGCTCCGAGGCCGTCGAGAGCGCGATCAAGCTCAGCCGCCAGTACCACCGCATCCGCGGCGAGGCCGGCCGCTACAAGATCATCGCCCGCCAGACCGCTTACCACGGCACCACGCTCGGCGCGCTCATCGCCACCGGCATCGGCGGCATCCGCAGCGCCTTCGAGCCGCTGCCGGTGGGCAGCGCCCACGTGGCCAACACCAACAGCTACCGCAACCCCGAGTACCTCGACCCGGCGGAGGAGATCGCCAAGCGGATCGAGTTCGAGGGACCGGACACCGTCGCCGCCGTGATCCTCGAGCCGGTGCAGAACTCGGGCGGCTGCTTCACCCCGCCGGAGGGCTACTTCCAGCGCGTGCGCGAGATCTGCGACGAGTACGGCGTGCTGATGATCTCCGACGAGGTGATCTGCTCGTGGGGCCGCATCGGCCACTACTTCGGCTGCGAGCGCTACGGCTTCGAGCCCGACCTCATCACCACGGCGAAGGGCATCACCTCCGCCTACGCGCCGATGGGCGCCGTGATCGCGTCGGACAAGGTGTTCGAACCGTTCGCGTCCGGCAAGAGCATGTTCACGCACGGGCTCACGTTCGGCGGCCATCCGGTGTCCGCCGCCGTGGCCATGGCCAACCTCGACATCTTCGAGGAGGAGGACCTGTGCGGCCGCGTGCGCGAGCACGAGGGCGAGTTCCGCGCGATGCTCGAGGGCCTCAAGAACGACCTCCCGATCGTGGGCGACGTGCGCGGCGCCGGCTACTTCCACGCGATCGAGCTCGTGAAGGACAAGGAGACCAAGGAGAGCTTCAACGACGAGGAGTCCGAGCAGCTGCTGCGCGGCTTCCTCTCGGGCGAGCTGTACAAGCGCGGGCTGATCTGCCGCGCCGACGACCGCGGCGACCCAGTGATCCAGTTCTCGCCGCCGCTCGTGGCGGGCCCCGAGCAGTTCGCCGAGATCGAAGCGGTGATCCGGCCGGTGCTCACCGAGGCCTGGGAGCGGGTCGTCAAGCACTAGCGGCCCAGGAGGACTGACGTGCTCACAGTCCAGCGGCTCGTCCAGGACATCGACCTGGAGCTGCTGACCGGCGAGGAGGCGGCCGAGGCTCCCGTCCGCTGGGTTCACATCACGGAGCTGCTCGACCCCACGCCCTGGCTCTCGGGCGGGGAGCTCCTGCTCACCACGGGCATCCAGCTCGACACGCCCGAGAAGCAGCGCGAGTTCATAGCCCGGCTCGCGGGACACCATCTCGCGGGGCTCGGCTTCGGCACCGGGTTCAACCACGAGGAGATCCCCGAGGCGCTGGTGGACGAGGCACGCGGGCTCGGCTTCCCGCTGTTCGAGGTGCCGTACGACCTCCCGTTCATCGCGATCACGGAGAAGGCGTTCACGCGTCTCGTGAACGAGCAGTACGAGGTGCTCCAGCGCGGCATCGCGATCCAGAAGCGGCTCGAGCGCCTGGTGCTAGAGGAGCGCGGCCTGGCCGAGGTGGTGCGCGCGCTCGCGGCCACGATCGGCGGGGCTGTGCTGGTGTTGAGCGCGCGCGGCGAGACGATGACGGCCAAGGCCTTCCGCCGCGAGCTGTCGCAGGAGCAGCTCGCGTCGCTGCAGGAGGAGGTGGTCCGGCGCAGCACGCATTTCGGCGCGGGACAAAATGGCACCCGCACCCAGCCGGTGACCTTCGCGCCCGAGCACCCGGACCTGTCCGGCCGAGCGCTGGCGCTTCCCGTGGCCACGCGCGGGAGCGGGGCGCCGCAGGCATGGCTCGTGGCGGTGCGCGACACGGGCGGCCTGGGCGACTTCGAGCGGCTGATCCTTCAGCAGGCGGTCACGGTGGTGGCGCTCGAGCTGATGCGCCAGCGGGTGATGCGCGACACCGAGCGCAGGCTCGCGGGCGACGTGCTCGCGGAGGCGCTCACCGGGCGGCTCGATCCCGATGAGCTGGCCATGCGGCTGCGCCCGTTCGGCGTCGGCGAGACCGCGGCGGTGCTCGTGTTCAGCATGCAGGACCCGGCGTCGGGCGAGGGCTTCCTCGACCGGTTCATGGCGAACTGCGGAGTGGGCGCACTCGTGGCCACGCGCGAGGGGCTTCTCTGCGCCGTGATCGACGCGCGGGACACCGAACCACTGGAGCTCGCGGGCCGGGCGCGCGAGGCGCTCGGCGCTGAGTACGGCGATGTGCGGGCGGCGGCCTCGAGGCCGTCTCCCGCACGCGCCTTGCGTCGCACCTTCCACGAGGCTCGCTGCGCCCTCGAGGCGTCCGTGCTGAACGGGGAGGCCGCGCCGGCGGTGGCGTCCTATCGCGACCTCGGGGCATTTCAGCTCCTGCTCTCCCTCCAGGACGAGGACGCGCTGCGCCTCTACTGCGACAACCTGCTCGGGCCGCTCGAGAACGGCGAGGGGGACTACGGCGACGAGCTGCTGCGCTCGCTCGAGGCGTTCATCGAGCAGAACGGGCAATGGGAGAGGGCTGCCCGGCAGCTGTTCTGCCACCGGCACACACTCCGCTACCGGATCCGCCGGGTGGAGGAGCTGACGGGACGCGACCTCAGCCGCGCCCGTGACCGAATCGAGTTCTGGCTCGCGCTGCGCGGCCGGGAGCTAGTCAGATGACCACCAATGGAGGCCTTTGAGACATGAGGGTCGGAATCCCGACTGAGATCAAGACCGATGAGTACCGCGTGGCGATCACGCCCGCGGGCGTGCGCGAGTTCGTGGAGCACGGGCACGAGGTGGTGATCCAGCGCGGAGCCGGCGACGGCAGCGTGATCCCCGACGAGGAATACGTTGCGCAGGGCGCGCGCATCGTGCCGGACGCCGACGCCGTGTTCGAAGAGGCCGAGCTCGTCCTGAAGGTGAAGGAGCCGATGCCGGAGGAGGTCCAGAGGCTCCGGCCGGACCACACGCTCTTCACCTACCTGCACCTGGCGCCCGCGCCCGACCTGACCAAGGCGCTGTGCGAATCCGGAGCCACCTGCGTTGCCTACGAGACGGTGGAGGACGCGCACGGCCGGCTGCCGCTGCTCGCGCCGATGAGCGAGGTGGCGGGCAAGATCGCCACTCAGGCGGGGGCGTTCATGCTCGAGCGGCCGCTCGGCGGGCGCGGCGTGCTGCTCGGCGGGGTGCCGGGCGTGGCCGCCGCGACCGTGCTCGTGATCGGCGGCGGCGTGGTGGGCATGCAGGCGGCGTTCATCGCGATCGGCATGGAGGCCGACGTGTTCGTGTTCGACCGCAACCTCGACCGCCTCCGCGAGCTCGACGTTGCGTTCGGCGGCCGCGCGTCCACCGTCTACTCGTCCACGCTGTCGATCGAGCAGATGCTTCCGCGCGCGGACCTCGTGATCGGCGCCGTGCTGATCCACGGCGCGCGAGCCCCGTGGGTGATCCGCCGCGAGCAGCTCAAGCTGATGAAGGAGCGGGCCGTGCTCGTGGACGTGTCGATCGACCAGGGCGGCTGCTTCGAGACCTCACGCCCGACCACGCACTCCGATCCCACCTACGAGGTCGACGGCATCACGCACTACTGCGTGACGAACATGCCGGGCGCCGTGCCGATCACGTCCACCTTCGCACTCACCAACGCCACCCTGCCGTACGCGCTCGCGCTGGCTGACATGGGCGTACGCGACGCGATTGCGAAGGACCCTGGACTGCGCAGCGGCGTTAACGTCGTCGCCGGGCACGTGACTCATCCGGCGGTGGCAGAGGGCGTGGGAATGCCCTTCACACCAGTAGAAGAACTACTAGTCACCAGTCACTAGTCACTGGACTCAAGGAGACGCTCCGATGGCGACAACCGCACAGACCGAGATCAAGAACTTCATCAACGGCGAGGAGAAGGCCGCTGCCGAGGGCGGCAGCGAGCCGGTGATCAATCCCGCCAACGGGGATCAGATCGCCACCACTCCGCTCTCGACGCAGTTCGACGTGGACGCCGCGGTGGCGGCGGCGAAGGACGCATTCGAGTCGTGGGGCTGGACCACGCCGCAGGAGCGCTCCAACGCGCTGCTGAAGATCGCGGACGCCGTGGAGGAGGCGGGCGAGGAGCTCGCGCAGATCGAGTCGCTCAACGTGGGCAAGCCGATCGAGGCGATGCGCGAGGAGATCCCGGTGTGCGTGGACAACCTGCGCTTCTTCGCCGGCGCGGCGCGCAACCTCGAGGGCAAGGCCGCGGGCGAGTACATGGAGGGCTACACGTCGATGATCCGGCGCGAGCCCGTCGGCGTGGTGGGCCAGGTGGCGCCCTGGAACTACCCGCTGATGATGATGGTCTGGAAGATTGGGCCCGCGCTGGCCGCCGGCAACACGGTGGTGATAAAGCCTTCCGAGCAGACGCCGATGACCGCGTCGCGCATGGCGCAGATCTGCGCCGAGCACCTTCCCAAGGGCGTGCTCAACGTGATCTACGGGCATGGCAAGCCGGCGGGTGCTGCGCTCGTCTCGCACCCGGACGTGGGCATGGTGTCGCTCACCGGGGATGTCGCCACCGGCAAGGAGGTGGCGCGCGCGGCATCCGACTCGCTCAAGCGCGTGCACCTCGAGCTCGGCGGGAAGGCCCCGGTGCTGATCTTCGACGACGCCGACATCGAGGCCGCCGTGGAGGGCGTGAAGATCGGCGGCTATTGGAATGCCGGGCAGGACTGCACCGCGGCGAGCCGCGTGATCGCAGGGCCGAAGGTGTACGACGACTTCGTGTCCGGGCTGTCCGACGCCGTGAAGGGCCTGAAGGTGGGCGACCCGATGGCCGACGACACGGAGCTCGGGCCGCTCGTGTCGAGCACGCAGCGCGAGCGCGTGGAGGGCTTCCTCTCCCGCGTCCCGTCGCACGCCGAGATCGTCACCGGCGGCAAGGAGACCGGCAACGGCGGGTTCTTCCTCGAGCCCACGGTGGTGGCCGGCCTGCAGCAGAACGACGAGATGGTGCAGCGCGAGGTGTTCGGCCCCGTGGTGTCCGTGCAGCGCTTCTCCTCCGACGAGGAGGCCATCAGGTGGGCGAACGACGTGGACTACGGTCTGGCCGCCAGCGTGTGGACGCGGGACGTCGGCCGCGCCATGAACGCCGCCAGGCTTCTACGCTTCGGCACCGTGTGGGTGAACGACCACATCCCGCTCATCTCCGAGATGCCGCACGGCGGTTTCAAGCAGTCCGGCTACGGCAAGGACATGTCGATGTACTCGCTCGAGGACTACACCGTGGTCAAGCACGTGATGGTGAGCCTGTCGTAGGCCTCGCGAGACAGTTGGCGGCCGCGTGCGCGCTCTTTGCGTTCGCGGCCGCACCGGCCGGCGCGGTGACCTTCGACAACAACGCGCCGGTGTCGATTCCCGCGGGTGCGCCCACCACGAGCAGCGGCCCCGCCGGTCCGTACCCGTCCGACGTGGCGGTGGCCGGGGTCACCGGGCCGGTGGCGCGGGTCAACGCGATCCTGCATGGGTTCCGTCACGAGTACACGCAGGACGTGCGCGTGCTGCTCGTTGGTCCCGGCGGCCAGAGCAGCGTGCTGATGGCGAACGTGGGCACGCAGCACGTGGACAGCCCGGCGCCGGTTGAGCTCTCGTTTGAGGACGGCGGGCTCGCCGTTCCGTGCTACGTGAATGACGACATCCCGCTCGGCGGCGGCGTGTACGCGCCGACCTTCTATCCCAGCGGCGATTCCACAGGGCATTGCGACTCGAGCCTCGACACCACGCCCTTCCAGGCGCCCGCCCCACCCGGTCCGTACGCGGCGGGCCTGGCCGTGTTCAACGGCGTGAACCCAAACGGCCTGTGGCACCTCTACGTGGACGACGACTCGAACCCGGACACAGGCGCGATCGACGGCGGCTGGAGCCTCCGGCTCACGATCACGCCGCCGGCGGTCACTGCGCCGCAGGTGAAGGGCGCGCCCGAGGTGGGCCGCAGGCTCACCGGCGCGAGCGGCGCGATCACGAATGGCGGCGCCGCCTACTGGCAGTGGCAGCGCTGCGACTCGCGCGGCGCCGGATGCAAGGCGATCAGCGGAGCCACCGGCTCCACATACACGCCCGCGACCGCCGACCGCGGGCACACGCTCGTGCTCGCCGAGACGGCGGTGAACTCGGGCGGCAGCGCGAGCGCGAACTCAGCGCACAGCGCGGTTGTGGGCCCGCCGGTGGTTTCCACCTCGGGCACGAGGCGCTCGCAGAACGTGCGGAAGCAGAAGGGCCTCGTGGCGAAGGTGAGCTCGAACCTGGCCGGGCGGGTGAGCGCGTCGGCGAAGGGCGGCAAGCTGCGCTTCCGCGGGGTCACGCGCACGCTGCACGCGGGGCGACGCATGACGCTGAAGCTGCGGCTCGCCTGGGGCGCCTCGCTCCCCGGAGCCCGCAAGGTGGCACTCACCCTGAGGGTGAAGGACACGCACGGCGGCGCGACCGTCAGGCGAATGACGATCCGGGTCCGCTAGAACCCGCCGCTGAACTCCACCGGGTTGGGACGCGAGTCCGGGTCGCGCACCACGGTGTTCTTGTTCGTGTCCACGAACATGCAGAACGCCTTCGCGCGGTTGTTCAGGTTCACGCACACGCGGAAGTAGCCGCTCGCAAGGCGGCGCGTGTTGGCGTCCTGCAGGTTGGCCTTCGCCTCCGGCGTGCCGTGCGCCTCCACGAAGTTCTGGGCGCGCACGGCGGCCTCGTGAGTCGCGTTGGTCTCGGAGACGATCACGGGACGGTTGCCAAGGCCGGCCACGAACAGCCCGAGCGAGGCGAGGCTGAGCAGGAGGGTGGCGGTGCGGTCGAGGATCACCTCAGGCGGGAGCGGGTCGCGCCGCTCGTGATGATGCACGCGCCGCTCGCGCGCCACCAGCCGCCTCGCGATCCAGTTCGACACCACTCCGATCAGGAACAGGTTCGCGAACGAGGCGATGATGATCGCCGGCACGAGCCTCACGCCCGTGCGGTTGGGCGGCAGGAAGTGCAGCAGCAGACCGTCGCCGATCGTGAAGATGGCGAATGCCGGCCACATGAGCGCGCCGCGGAGCCGCCAGCGCAGGCGCCGGGCCCAGAAGACCTCGCTGCTCACCCTTGTGAGGGTAGACCTGCGCAGCTTCGAGGGTCTCGGCGCTATCGCTTGCGGGATCGCCGGAGGCTGGGTTAGGGTCGGTCACAGTTCGGACACGCACCCTCAGGAGGCCCTTCCCATGTCCCATAGGCAGGTTTTACCGGCGCTTGTCGGCGCCGCCGCACTGGCCACGGCGATTTTCGTCGCACCGGCCGAAGCGCGGGTTCACGCCGCCGCGTGCACGGCGCTCAACAACGTCGAGGCTGTGATCGACGACTCCGGATCGATGGCCGGCACCGATCCCAACGTGCTTCGCGGCCAGGCGGTGAAGCTCATCATCCAGCAGCAGGCCCAGAACCAGCCGAACTTCACGTTCGGCGGCGTGAGCTTCGGCGACGGCGCCACCACGCTGTTCGGTCCAAGCCCGGTAGGGGCGAACAAGGCGGCGATGCTGGGTTCGCTCGCAAGCCTTCAGGCCGATGACGGCTCGACGAACTACGGGGCGGCGTTCACGCAGGCCGCCACCGACAATCCCAACCGCCAGGCCAACATCTTCATGACCGACGGCGGCAACAACGGCGACCCGATCCCGTTCCCACAGCCGCCCACGTACGTGATCGGCTTTGGCGACAGCGCAGCCCTGCCAGAGGACCAGGCCGCTTTGCAGAACCTCGCCACCAGCACGGGCGGCCAGTACTACCCGCAGACCACCTCCGCGAAGCTGGTGTCGGTGGTCAACGGGATCCTCGCCCAGATCACGTGCCAGTCCCAGCCGCAGTCGTTCAACGACACGTTCACGAAGGTCGGCCAGGCGATCAGCCACTCCGTGACCATCGGGGCCGGGACGAAGAGCGCGAACTTCGTGGTCTCGTATCCCACGAAGGACGACCTCTTCACGTTCAGCGCCGCGCTGTACGTGCACGGGAAGAAGGTTGCGGCGTCCACCGCTAAGAAGCACAAGGTGAAGAAGTTGAAGGTCAAGATCGTCCGCTCGGAGACCTTCTTCACCGCACACGTCCGCGGGCTGAAGCGCGGCAAGCTGCGCTTCAAGATCAAGGCCAAGAAGCTGGGCGTGTCCTTCGATCCGGCCAACCCGCCGGGTGCGGTGACCACGCAGTTCTCGCCCAGCCGCAAGCGGTAGGGCCTCCGACCTCAGATCTCCGACGTGTCCGGAGGGGCGGCAAAAGCCGCCCCTCCGGGTACCCTTGCCTGTAGACAAAGGAGAGGTGTCGGCGGCCGGAGACCCCGGGCGTCGCGCTTGAAAACCACGATCGCCGGGCGGAGACCCCGAATCCGGCGTCGGAGGGAGGAATATGGCCACGACCACCGCGAAACCCGCGGCGATCGAGGATGGCGGCCGGAGGGCTGTCCTCACGCAGGAGGACCGCCGCGCGCTCCTCCGCTACATGCTTCTGATGCGCGCGACCGAGGAGCGGGCGCTCGCGCTCTACCGGCAGGGCAAGGTGCCGGGCTCGTACTACGACGGCCGCGGCCAGGAGGCGATCTCCGTGGGCAGCGCCTTCGTGCTCGGCCCGCGCGACCGCACCTGCATCCTTCATCGCGACCTCGGCGCGCACCTGATCCGCGGCGTCCGGCCCGGACGCGTGCTCGCCCAGATGATGGGCCGCGCCGGCGGAGTGACCGGCGGCAAGGACGGCAACATGCACTTCGGCGACACCGAGCTCGGCTGCGTCGGCATGGTCTCGATGCTGCCCGACATGGCGCTCGTCACGTGCGGGCTCGCGCTCTCGTTCCAGATGCGCAAGGAGCCGCGAGTAGCCATGACGTGGTTCGGCGAGGGCTCCACCGCCAACGGCCAGTGGCACGAGGCGATGAACGTGGCCGGCGTGCGCAAGCTGCCGGCCGTTTTCATTCTCGAGAACAACCAGTTCGCCTACTCCACGCCCAATGAGCGCGAGTTTGCGGTGGACCCGGTGAAGCGCGCGGAGGTCTACGGCTTCCCGGGCGTGAAGGTGGACGGCAACGACGTGGAGGCCGTGTTCTATGCGGCGGCCGAGGCGTGCGAGCGCGCGCGCAGCGGTGGCGGCCCCACGCTGATCGAGTGCGAGACCATGCGCATGCACGGTCACGGCGCGCACGACGACATGCGTTACGTGCCGAAGGAGCTGTTCGACGTATGGGCCGAGCGCGACCCGATCGACCGCTACGAGCGCAAGCTCGCCGACGACGGGATCGACGTCGAGCAGATCACGGCGTCGGCGAAGGAGGAGATCGAGCGCGAGACCGAGTGGGCGCTCTCCCAGCCGATGCCCGAGGGCCCTGAGGCTCTGAGCGGCGTGTTCGCCACCTCCGAGCCGCGCCTCGGCGACGGCAACGCGCCCTGGTCGTTCTGGAAGGAGGCCGCGAATGGCTGAGATGACCTATCTCTCGGCGATCTCGGACGGCCTCCGCGAGGAGATGCGCCACGACGAGTCCGTGTTCTGCATGGGCGAGGACATCGGCGCGTTCGGAGGCGCGTTCAAGGTCACGGACGGCTTCATCGAGGAGTTCGGGGCGGATCGGGTGTGGGACACGCCGCTCGCGGAGAACGCGATCATCGGCACCGCGGTGGGCGCCGCCGTCGAGGGCCTGCGGCCCGTGTGCGAGATGCAGTTCGCGGACTTCATCTCCTGCGGCTTCGACCAGCTCGTGAACGTTGCGGCGAAGATGCACTACCGCCAGGGCCTGGCCGTGCCGATGGTGGTGCGGCTGCCGTCCGGTGGCGGCTTCTCGGGCGGGCCGTACCACTCTCAGAACCCCGAGGCGTGGTTCCTCCAGGCGCCGGGGTTGAAGGTGGTGGCTCCCTCCACGGCGGACGACGCGAAGGGATTGCTCGCGTCCGCGATTCGCGACCCCAACCCGGTGGTGTACCTCGAGCACAAGCACCTGTACCGGCGGGTGAAGGGCGAGGTGCCCGAGGGCCGCTACGAGGTGCCGCTCGGCCGCGTGCGCGTGGCGCGTGAGGGCACCGATCTCACGGTGATCTCGTATGGCGCCATGGTGGGCATTGCGCTCGAGGCCACACAGGACATCGACGGCGCGTCCGTGGAGGTGATCGACCTGCGCTCCCTCGTGCCGCTAGACACCGAGGGAATCCTCAGGTCGGTGCGCAAGACGAGCAAGGTGGTGGTGCTGCACGAGGCCACGCGCTCGTGCGGCGTCGGCGCCGAGGTGTGCGCGCTGATCGCGCAGGAGGCGTTCGAGGACCTCGATGGCCCGGTGGTCCGCGTGACGGCGCCGGACGTGCCTATTCCGTTCAGCCCGCCGCTCGAACGCGCGGTGCTTCCCCAGGTGGACGACGTGAAGGAGGCGTGCCGTGAGCTCCTCGCGTACTAGCACCAGCGTGGAGGTGACGATGCCCCAGATGGGCGTGTCCGTCGCCGAGGGAACGATCGTCGCCTGGCGCAAGCGTGTGGGCGACTGGATCGAGTCCGACGAGCCGATCGTGGAGATCAGTACAGACAAGGTGGAGACGGAGATTCCGTCGCCGGCCAGCGGCCGCGTGTCGGAGATCCTCGTCGAGCCGGGCGAAACGGTTGAGGTCGGCACGCTGCTGGCTCGCATAGATGCCGAGGCGCGTCCGGGTGTGGCTCATGTTGATGAGGGGCCGCCTGAGGCGGAGTCCGCAGTCCGCAGTCCGCAGTCCGCAGAAAACGGCGGCAACGGGCATGCGCCGCCTATCTCGCCGGTCGTTCGGCGGATGGCTGATGAGCATGGTGTCGATCTGTCTCAGATCGAGGGGTCTGGACGTCGTGGGCGGGTGACCAAGAAGGACCTGCTGGCCTTCCTGGGCGACCAGTCACCAGTCACCAGTCACCCGGAGCCGGCGCTTCACTCGGAGTCGCCGTATCGGGAAGAGGAGCCTGCGCCGACCGGTGGCGAGCAGCTGTCAGTGATGCGCCGCCAGATCGGCCAGCACATGGTGCGTTCGCTCCAGACGGCGGCGCATTGCACGACCGTTGTCGAGGCCGATATGAGCGCGATCGAGGCTGCGCGTGGGCGGTTGTCGTACCTGCCGTTTGTGGCCCGTGCGGTGATTGCGGCGCTGCGGGAGTTCCCCACGCTGAACGCCACGCTGGAGGGCGACCGGCTGACGGTGCACGAGGAGGTGAACCTCGGCATCGCGGTGTCGCTCGGCGAGGAGGGCTTGATCGTGCCCGTGGTGAAGAACGCGCACGAGCTGTCGCACGAGGGTCTCGCCACGCGCATCAAGGACCTGGCGGAGCGCGCCCGGTCCAAGCGGCTCACTCCGGACGAGGTGAGCGGCGGCACGTTCACGATCACGAACCCGGGTGCGTTCGGCGCGCTGCTCGCCACGCCGATCATCAACCAGCCGCAGGTGGCGATCCTCGACCTCGAGGCGGTGACCAAGCGGCCGGTGGTGGTGGGCGGGGATAGCATCGCCATCCGGCCGATGACCTACCTCTGCATGTCCTGGGACCACCGCGCGCTCGACGGCGCGCTGGCGGCGCAGTTCCTGTCGGCGGTGCGGAGGCACATCGAAGGCTGGGATGGCTAGACCGCCGCTGCAGATCACGCAGCTCACCGAGCTCATC
This sequence comes from Thermoleophilaceae bacterium, assembly GCA_036378175.1. Taxonomy (GTDB): domain Bacteria; phylum Actinomycetota; class Thermoleophilia; order Solirubrobacterales; family Thermoleophilaceae; genus JAICJR01. The sequence goes on along the minus strand of DASUWY010000030.1, from coordinate 1,752 downwards.
CCGTACGAGCAGGGCGTGCGGCTCCAGGAGGAGCTGCGCGCCCAGGTGCAGGACGGCGCGTTGCCGGACCAGCTGCTGCTGCTCGAGCACGAGCCCGTGTACACCCGCGGCCGCCGCACCGGGCCGGGCGAGCTGCCGATGAGCGAGGAGTGGTACCTCGCCCAGGGAATCGAGGTGTGCGACACAGACCGCGGCGGCGCAGTGACCTACCACGGGCCGGGCCAGCTCGTGGGCTACCCGATCATGCGCATCGACGGCGTGCGCGAGTACGTGGCGGCGCTCGAGCGCGCGATCATCGCGGCGCTCGCGGATGAGGGAGTGCGGGCCGAGCTGCGCGATGGCCTCACGGGCGTGTGGGCGCCGAAGGGGAAGATCGCGTCGATCGGCGTGCACGTGTCCCGGCGCGTGTCCACCCACGGGTTCGCGGTGAACGTGGACAACGACCTCCAGCCGTTCGAGTGGATCGTGCCGTGCGGAATGCAGGGCGCGCAGATGAGCTCGATCTGCAAGGAGACCGGCCGCGGCGGCCACATGGACTCGTTCCGCGAGGCGGTGACGCGCCGTCTGTGCGAGGCGCTGGACCGTGAAGCCCAGGTTGTAGTCTCGACTCTGGGATGAGCGCCACTCGATCCAGAGCCAACCCCGGCGGCGCCCGGGTGCTCGACATGGGCGAGGTGCTGCCGTTCAGGCAGCGCAAGCCGGAGTGGTTCAAGCGGCCGGCGCCGGGCAGCGAGCGCTATCGCGAGCTGAACAGGCTGATCGAGGACCAGGGGCTCCACACCGTCTGCAAGGAGGCGGCGTGCCCGAACATCGGCGAGTGCTGGCAGCGTGGCACCGCCACCTTCATGATCCTCGGGGACACCTGCACGCGGCGCTGCGGCTTCTGCAACGTGAAGACCGGGAAGCCCACCTTCCACGACCCGCTCGAGCCGCTGCGCGTGGCCCAGTCCGTGAAGAAGATGGGACTGCGCCACGCGGTGATCACCAGCGTGGACCGCGACGACCTGCCTGACCTCGGCGCGAGTGCCTTCGTGGGCGTGATCCGCTCGATCCGCAAGCTTTCTCCGGGCACCAAGGTGGAGGTGCTCACGCCGGACTTCCGGGGCGAGGAGATGCCGCTCGCCCGCGTGATCGCGGAGCGGCCCGACGTGTTCAACCACAACGTGGAGACCGTGCCGCGCCTCTACCCGCTCGCGCGCCGCGGATCGAAGTTCCTGCGCTCATGCCGCGTGCTGCGGAACGCCAAGGAGATGGGTGGCGACGAGGTGGTGACGAAGTCCGGCCTCATGACCGGTCTCGGCGAGACGAAGGAAGAGCTGCTCGAGACCTTCCAGATCCTTCGCGATCATCACGTGCAGGTGCTCACCGTGGGGCAGTACCTGCGCCCCACCCGTGACCACCTGCCGGTGGTGCGCTACTGGCACCCTGACGAGTTCGCGGAGCTGGAGCGCGAGGCCTACGCGATGGGGTTTGATTCAGTGGCTGCCGGGCCACTTGTTCGCTCGAGCTATCACGCCGAGCAGACGCTGGAACAAGCAGTAGGCAACCCGCAGTAGGCGCCTCGCCGGCTGCGACCTGCGACCCTGCCACCTGATCCTTGATTCCGCTGAAGGACAACATCCCCACGCGGCGCTTCCCCGTGCTCACGGTCGCGCTGATCGTGATCAACGTGTTCGTGTACTTCTTCCTTCAGCACGGCGGGATCACGCACGGGCCGAGCGACAACGAGGTGGTGCGGTGGGGGCTGATCCC
>DASUWY010000029.1 GCA_036378175.1 Thermoleophilaceae bacterium | reverse complement strand
GCCGTCCTGCGGCAGCCGCTTCTCCGCGATGTCGAGGTTGGCCATGATCTTCACGCGCGACACCACGCCGGCCACCATGCGGCGCGGGATCGTGGTGCCCTCGCTGAGCACGCCGTCGACGCGGAAGCGCACCCGCATCTCGCGGCTCGCGTCCGGCTCGAAGTGGAGGTCCGAGGCGCCGTCCTGCACCGCCTGCGCGATCACCGAGTTGACGAGCTTGATGACCGGAGCGTCGTCCGCGGACTCGCGGATGTCCGAGACGAGCGCGAGATCCTCGCTGTCGTCCTCCTGGACGGCCTCGGCGATCGCGTCGTCAAGGCGGTTCATGCGCGAGATCAGCGCCCCCACGTCCTCCTCGGACGCGACGACCGCGCGCAGCTCATGGCCCGTCAGAAGCTTGAGGTCGTCGAGTGCGAGCACGTTCGACGGGTCCGCCATCGCCACCAGCAGCACGCCCTCCTCGAAGCCGATCGGCACCGCGTTGTAGCGGCGCGCGGCCTGCGCGTTCACGAGGTTGAGCGCGCCGAGGTCCGGCTTGTAGATCGAGAGGTCGACGTGATCGAGCCCGAAGCGCTCGGCGGTGGCGCGCGCGAGCTGCTCGGCGCTCAGCGCGCCCGACTGCAGCAGCACCTGCTCCGGCGTGCGGCCGGTGGACTTCGCCTCCTCGACCGCCGCCTGAACGCGCTCCTCGGCCGCGAAGCCGAGCTCGACGATCACATCCGAGATGAAGCGCCCGCGCCCGCCGCGCATGCGCGGCGGCGTGAGCCCGGTCCCAGGGTCGACCGTCGTGTCTATGGCCGCCGCCGCGGCCGCGGCCTCGCCGCCCTGGATCGCCTGAAGGTGTGGAGCGTCGGGGCGATCCGTCATCGAGTCACGTCCGCCACGTCCTGGCGGAGTGACCCGGCGTCGATGAAGCCCTCAAGGACCTGCGCCTGCTGGTGGCGGTCGATGAGGACGATCGACGGAGCTTGGGAGACGTCTAGCCCCTCGACGACACGACGGTAGTCCGCCAAGTTGGAGAGCTTGTCCATGAAGACAGCAACCCGGTGTCCAGCGCTTGCCTTGAGGGAGCGGACCGAATCGGCGGTGAGGTTGTCATCAGCGCCCTGCGCGCCGAAGTAGAGAACCACCACCTGCTTCTTGGCGAATGCCTGTGCCACCTTCAGCGGGAGACCCACCGACGCGCCCGCCTCCTGGCCGGCCGGTGTGTTCACCTTGACGGGGGCGGACTTCTTCGCCGCGGTGTGCTTGACCGCCGCATGCTTCACCGGCTTGGCCGGTGCCGCCGTGACGTGCTTAGCCGGCTTTGCCCCTGCGTGGCCTGCCTGCGCCGGCTTGGGCGCCGCCGCGTGCGCGGGCACGGTAGGGGGAGCCGAGGAGGCCGTGGAGCTGCCGCCACGGTGCATGACCATGAAGGTGGCAGCCACGAGCAGTGCTCCGAGGATCCCGAGGAGGGCTGGACGGGGGAGAGCCATCGCCCTGCATATCGGCAGGGGATGGACGGATGTTTAGGGCCAGAGCGATGTGTCCAGATGTCATCTGGACGCCGCCGCCGCGCGCATCGCCTCGAGCGGCGCGTCCAGGCCCGTCCAGCGTTCGAAGCTGAGCGCCCCCTGGCGCACGAGCACCTCGAGGCCGTCGACGGTGCGGGAGCCCGCCCGATCGGCCCACTCGAGAAGTGGCGTGCGCGTCTCTCCATAGACCAGGTCGACGACGATCGGGGCGGGCTGGTCGAGTTGCAGCGCTTCGAGCGTTGCTGCTTCGTCGAGTCGCGGCTCTAGACCGACGCTGGTGGCGTTGACCAGCAGGTCGGAGGACGGAGGCCGGAGGACGGAGGTCACTCCCAGCGCCTTTGCCAGGTCGGTCGCTCGTTCTGGAGTCCGGTTCCACACCGACACTTCCGCCGCTCCTGCCTCGCGCAGTGCCCATGCCACCGCGCGGCCGGCGCCGCCTGCGCCCAGCACGCATGCCCTGAGGCCGCGGACGTCGTCCTCCCCCAGCGCCGCGATAAAGCCGGGGGCGTCTGTGTTGTGCGCCTCGATGCGGCCGTGCTCGAGGAACGTGAGCGTGTTCGCCGCGCCGATCGCGGCGGCCGAGGGTGTGCGTTCGTCCGCGAGCTCGAGGGCCGCGCGCTTGTGCGGGATGGTCACGTTCGCGCCGCGGAAGCCGGAGCCCGGCAGCGCGCGCACCGTCTCCGTGAAGAGCGCGGGCGGCACGGGGAGCTTCACGTAGCGCCAGTGGAGACCGAGGATCCGGAACGCCGCGTTCTGCATGTCCGGCGAGCGGCTGTGCGCTACCGGGAACCCCAGCACCCCCGCGAGTGCTACTTGCACTTCTCGGGCGAGCGGCCGCCGCGCTGCTGCCGGGCGGCGTTGTAGCGCGCGCTGTCGCGCTGGAACTGCGCGTCAGTGCTCGAGAACACGTGGGCGCCGTTCCCGCACGGCTTGACCACGAAGAACAGGTAGCTCGTGTGCGCGGGGTGCGCCGCGGCCTCGATCGAGGCGAGGCCGGGGTTGCCGATCGGGCCGGGCGGCAACCCCTGGTGGTTACGGGTGTTGTACGGGCTCGGCGAGGCGAGCTGTGACACGCGCAGCGGCTTCGTCCAGTCGTTGAGGGCGTAGCGGAGGGTGGAGTCGATGCCGAGCGGGATGTGGTCGTGCAGCCGGTTGTAGATCACGGACGCGATCAGCGGGCGGTCCCTTGGGATCGATGCCTCGCGCTCGACCATGGACGCGATCGTGAGCACGTCGTACGGCGTGAGGTTCTTCTTGCGCGCGTACGACAGGTTCACCTTCCCGAAGTTCTGGCGGAACGCCTGAAGCTGGTCCTTCACAAGCGCATTGACGCTGGCGCCCTTCTTCAGCTGATAGCTGGCCGGGAAGAGGAATCCCTCCAGGTTGCGCGCGTGCTTCGCGCCGTAGCGGCGGGGATTGAGGTAGGGCGAGTGCACGGTGGCGGCCATGTAGCTGCCCTTGAGCTTGCCTGTGAGCGGCACGATCTCGCGGCGCGAGCGCCCCTCCGGGATCACCACCTGGACCACGTTCGGCGCAACGCCCTTCGTGAGCGCGTCGAGCGCCGCAGAGTAGCTCATGTCGTGCTTGAGGTGGTACACCCCCGGCTTGAGGTCGCCGGTACGGCCTGACAGACGCGCGCGCACCTCGAAGAAGAACGAGCTCGACACCACGCCGCGCCTCGCGAGGATGTCCCCGATGGTGCTCACGTTCGCGCCGCGGGGAATGCTCACCGTTGCGCTGCCGGAGCCGCTGCCGGTGAACGGCTGAAACAGCGAGATGAGAAACCAGGCCGCCGCGACCACGACGACCAGGGCGAGGACCGCGATAACGCGTCTGGCCATCACGTTGCGTCCGTGTGGTGCGCGCGGCCCATGTGGCCGCCGCGGCGCGCGCGGCCGCGGCTCACGCTTCTGAACGTAAAGACCATCACCGTCGCGTCCCGCGCGTCGTGCCTCGCGCTCCAGACGCGCGCGTTCGCGCTCCTCGTCGGAGCGTAGCCACTGCTCGCTCACGTCGCCCGTCCGCTCGCCGCCAGGTAAGCCTCCAGCAGGTGCGCGGCCGCACGCGAGTCGGCGTCCGCGCCGCCTCCCGTGCGTTCCGCCTGTCGCGTGGTGAGCCGTTCGTCGTGCAGCTCCACGGGCACCGAAAGGAGCTCACCGAGGCGGGCCGCGAACTCGCGCGTGGCGCGAGCCTGCTGTCCCTCCTCGCCGGCGAGCGTAAGGGGAAGGCCGACCACCACGCGCTCCACCTGCCTGTCACGCGCCAGCGCTGCGATCGTGGCAAGCCCGCGCCGCGAAGCAGGGCGCTCCACCGCGCCCACCGGCGTGGCGAGAGTGCCTGTTGGATCGGAGATTGCGCAGCCGCAGCGCGCCTCGCCGAAGTCGAGCGCGAGTATCCGGCTCATCCCAGGGCGCGTTCTATCGCAACTCGCGCCGCGGTGATCGCCTCGGGGAGCTTCTCGGGGTCGCGGCCGCCGGCCTGCGCCATGGTGTCGCGCCCTCCTCCGCCGCCGCCGGCCACCTGCGCCGCCGTGCGCACGACGTCGCCTGCCTTGAGTCCGCGCCGCACCGCCGCGTCGGCGAAGTTCGCCACGAGGTGCACGCGGCCGTCCACCGCCGTGCCGAGCACCACGGCCGAATCACCGAGCGTCTGCTTCACGCGATCCGACAGCTCGAGCAGCGCCTTCGCGTCGGGCGCCTCCACCACCTCGGTCACGATTCTGATCCCGCCGATCTCCCTGGCGCCGCTCACAAGCGAGTCGGCCACCGCGCGGTCGTCCTGACGAGGGCGCTGCTGCGCCTCACGCAGCTGCTGCTGCAGCTTCTCCACCGCGGACACCACGTCCTGCTCCGGCACCTTGAGCATCGCCGCGAGCTCCGCGAACTCACGCGTGCGCCTGCGGAAGAGATCGACTCCGCCGGGACCGGTGACCGCCTCCACCCGTCGCACGTTCGACGCGCTGGACGTCTCGTGCGTGAGGTGGAAGAGACCGATCTCCGCCGTCGTCCCCACGTGCGTGCCGCCGCACAGCTCGCGCGACACGTCCTCGACCTCCACCATCCGCACGATGTCGCCGTACTTCTCGCCGAAGAGCGCCATCGCCCCGAGCCGCTCCGCCTCGTCGCGGGTGGTCTCCACCGCGCGCACGGGATGGCTCTGCAGGATCCACTCGTTCACGCGCTCCTCCACCGCCGCGATCTGCGCGTGCGTGAGCCGCTCGCCGTGGGTGAAGTCGAAGCGCAGCTTGTCCGGACCCACATAGGACCCCGCCTGGCGCACGTGGGTGCCGAGCTCCGCGCGCAGTGCGGCGTGGAGAAGGTGGGTGGCCGTGTGGTTCGCCATCGTGGCCAGGCGCGTGTCACGGTTCACGAGCGCGCGCGCCGGCTCGCCGATCTCGATCTCGCCGTCCTTCAGCTCGAGCGCGACCGTCTGGTCGTCGCCGATGCGGTAGACGTTCGCCACCTCCGCACGCCCGGACGGCGTCTCCACCACCCCGGTGTCCGACACTTGGCCGCCACCCTCCGCGTAGAAGGGGCTCTCTGGGAGCTTCGCCAGGAAGCGTCCGTTCTCGCGCTCGAGCGCGCCGATGGTGGTGTCCCACTCGGTGGTCTCGTAGCCCACGAAGCGGGTCTGGAAGCCCGCGTTGCGCGCGAAGGTGAGCACGCGCTCGTGCTTCTCGCCGCCGCTGCGGCGGCCGCCGGCGCGCGCCACCTGGCGCGCCTGCTCCATCAGCTCGGCGAAGCCCTCGTCGTCCACCGACAGGCCTTCCTCCGCGAGCAGCTCCTTCGTGAGCTCGTAGGGAAAGCCATACGTGTCGTGCAGGCGGAACGCCTCTTCGGCATCCACCCACGAGGTCTCGTCCCGCTTCGCGCGGGCGACGATCTCGGCCAGCAGCCGCTCGCCCTGCTCGAGCGTCCGGCCGAAGCTCTCCTCCTCCGAGGCCGCCCACTTCATGATCGTGTCGCGCTGCGAGCGGAGATCCGGGTAGGCGTCGCCCATCACGTCGATCACGGTGTCGCAGAGCTGCTGCAGGAACCGGTGCTCGATGCCGAGCTTGCGTCCCTGCTGCACCGCGCGGCGCATGATCCGCCGCAGCACGTAGCCGCGCTCCTCGTTCGACGGCACCACGCCGTCGCCGAGCAGGAACGTCATCCCGCGCCCGTGGTCCGCAAGGATCCGCAGCGCGCGCGTGACCTCCTGGCTCTCCCCCATCTTGCGGCCGGACAGCGACTCGCCGAGCTGCACGAGCGGCAGGAACTCGTCCGTCTCGAACACGGACGGCACGTCCTGCATGATGGCCGCCATCCGCTCGAGCCCGAGTCCCGTGTCGATGTTCTGCTTGGGCAGCGGCGTGGTCGAGCCGTCGTCGTGGAGGAAGAGCTGCATGAACACGAGGTTCCAGTACTCGAGGAAGCGCTCGGTGTCGTCCCCCGGCCGGTCCTCCTCGCGCCCGAAGTCGAGCCCGCGGTCGAGGTAGAGCTCGGAGCAGGGTCCGCACGGGCCCGTTGGCCCCGCCTGCCAGAAGTTGTCCTCGCGGCCGAGCAGGACGATGCGGCCATCCGGCACGCCGACCGAGTGCCAGCAGGCGATCGCCTCGTCGTCCGGGCCGATGCCCAGCTCCTCGTCGCCGCCGAAGACGGTGACCCAGATCTGCTCGGGATCGAAGCCGAACCCGTTCAGCGAGAGCTCCCACGCCGCGTCCACCGCGCCCTGCTTGAAGTAGTCGCCGAACGAGAAGTTGCCGAGCATCTGGAAGAACGTGAGATGGCGGGCCGTGAGCCCCACGTTCTCGATGTCGGTGGTGCGAAAAACCTTCTGGCACGACGTGAGCCGCACGTGCGGCGGCGTCTCCTCGCCGCGGAAGTAGGGCTGGAACGGCTGCATGCCCGCCGTGGTCAGAAGCACCGACGGGTCATAGGTCGACGGCACGAGCGACGCCGAGGGCACGCGCAGGTGATCGCGCCCCTCGAAAAAGGACAGGAACTTCTCGCGGATCTCGGCCGCCTTCATGGACGGTGAGTCTAGATGTCCGCCCTCAGATTGCAGTCGCACTTTGCGAACGTCGTATCGCACGAAAGCCTGCCAATACCCGTGGAGGTTCCGTGGACGGATGTCGTGCAATCTCTCTCCCGGATTTACGCGCGCACGCGAGAGCACCGACAACTCGTAAGTAATGAGGGGCGAAGAGCGTCTGGTCCGTGACCTGCGCGCCCGTCACCCGCGTCCCATGTCCGTCCGGGAGCGCGGTGTGGTGGCTGCGCTCGCAACCGCGTACGTGGCAACCGCCGCGGCGATTGCCACGTTCCTCGACTGGAACCGCCACGCCGACCCGCTCGTCATGGCGGGCCTCGTGCTCCTCTTCGCGGTGATCTCGCGGGTGGAGTTCGAGGTGGGCAGCTGCACCGCGGTGGCCGCGCCGCTCGTGTTCGTGCCGATGCTCTTCCTCGTCCCGTTGCCCGCCGTGCCGATGCTCGTTCCGGCCGGCCACCTCGTGGCGATGGTTCCCGACTTCGTGCAGCGGCGAAAGCACTTCGACCGCTGGCCGTACGCGATCTCCGACTCGTGGTTCGCGATCGGGCCGGTGGTTGTGATCAGCCTGCTCGACGGAACGCCCGTCCGTGCGGCCGCCCTCGGTGTCTACGTCCTCGCGCTCGCCGCGCAGATGGTCACGGACTCCGTGCCCGCCGCGCTGCGCGAGCGCCTCATCCGCGGCCTCACCGTGCGCGAGACGCTCGCCATCGCCGTCTGGACCTACCGCGTGGACGGCGTGCTCTGGCCGATCGGGCTCGTCACCGCCGCCGCCTCCGAGCAGAACCTGATCGGGCTCGCCGCGATCGTCCCGCTCGTGTGGCTGCTCCGCACCTTCTCGCAGGAGCGCAAGGAGCGCTACAGCGCCGCGCTCGAGCTGAACCGCGCATACAAGGGCACCGTGATGCTCCTCTCCGACGTCGTCGAGGCGGACGACAACTACACGGCGGACCACTGCCGCGGCGTGGTCGAGCTCGTGAACGCGGTTGCCGACGAGCTGGAGATCGATCCCGAGGAGCGCCAGGAGCTCGAGTTCGCCGCGCTCCTGCACGACGTCGGCAAGATCGTGATCCCGAAGGAGATCATCAACAAGCCCGGGGCCCTGAGCGACGAGGAGTTCGAGCTGATGAAGACCCACACGATCGAGGGCCAGGTGCTGCTCGACCGCGTGGGCGGCCTCCTCGGACGCGTGGGGGCGGTGGTGCGCTCCTGCCACGAGCGCTGGGACGGCAATGGCTATCCCGACGGCATCGCCGGCTACGAGATCCCGCTGGCCGCACGCATCGTGTTCGCCTGCGACGCCTACAGCGCGATGACCACGGACCGCCCGTACCGCGCCGCCATGAGCCGCGAGACGGCGCTCGAGGAGCTGTGGGCTAACGCCGGAACGCAGTTCGACCCGCGCATCGTGTCCGCGCTCGCGAGCGTGGTCCGGCGCGGCGTGCCCGACGAGCGCGTGTCGGTGGAGGCGGTGCGCTCGCTGCTCGCCACCCGGCACCTGCCGGCCGGCGGCGCGCTATCCGAGCTCCGGACCGCCCACGACAGCTAGCTCCTCCGGCACCTCTGCAGGCGCGGAGGAATCAGCCGGCGGCTCGCCGGCCTTCCAGCGTGCGCGCAGGCCGCGCGCCGTGGCGGCCACCACCAGCGAGCCGCCCGCCGCGGCCACGATGAACATCGTGCGCGGCCCCACGAGCGTGAGCAGACCGCCCGCGAGCAGGTACGAGCTCGTGAAGGCGATGCCGTCGGACGCCACCTGCACCCCGAACACGCGCCCGAGCAGCGACTCGTCCACGCTCCTCTGCAGGATCAGTCGCTGGAACACGATCACCATGCCGTTGCCGATGCCGCAGAGGGTGACCGCCACGGCAACCCCCGCGAAGATCGGCGACGCGCTGGCCGCTATGCAGCCGAGCGCCACGAGGCCGAGGCCGGCGAGGAAGCGGCGCTCCAGGTACCCGAGCGGCCCTCCCTCCTTGCCCATGAGCGAGCCCGTGGCGATGCCCACGCCAGACAGGGTGACCAGCAGCGCGTAACCCGTGCGCCCGGCGCCCAGCTCGCGCGCGAACAAGAGCTCGGCGACGTTGATCAACCCGCCGAAGAAGAGGATCGAGCTGGTGGCGCCCACCACCGTGCGGATCACCCTGTCGCGCAGCGCCACCCCGATGCCTTCTCGCGCCTGACCGAGCAGCGAGCCGCGGGCGCTCGCCTTCGCGTCCACCGCGCCGAAGCGGATCGTGCTGAGCACGGCGGCGGAGATGCCGAACGTGGCCGCGTTGGCCGCGAGCAGCACGTCGGGCCCTCCGAAGAGGAGCACGATCGCCGCGAGGCCGGGGCCCGCGGTGAGACCTATCTCGGTGAGCGCGCCGTAGAGCGCGGTGCCCTGCGCGAGCCGCGTGGGCGACAGCACGCTCGGAAGCGAGGCCATGATCGCGGGCTTTGAGAGCGCGGTGCCGGCGCCCGCCATGAGCGCGAGCACGAACGTGAGGATGAAGCTGTGCGTGAACGCGATGCCGATGAAGGCGGCGCAGCGCACACAGTCCGCCGTGATGGCCGCGGCACGGCGCGACCAGCGGTCCACGGCGGCGCCGAACAGCGGACCGAGCGCGATCGGGGGAGCAATCTCCGCAAGCAGTACGAGCGAAATGCCCCAAGCGGAATGGAGCCGCTCGTAGGCCACAAGCAGAATCGCGACGTACGCGGCCCCCGTGCCCAGCGTCGACTGGAAGTACGCGAAGAAGAACCGTCGCGCGCGGGGCTCCTCGCGGAGCAGTTGCGAGACCCAACCCATGCCGGTCCAGTACAGCACGAAATGGCGCGCTTAACCACCCGTGCGAGCGCATGAAAAAGGCCGCCCTCGGCGGCCTCTTTCAACTTCATTTCCCTCTTACTCAGCCACCACGAATGTGCATGGAGGGCTCCTTCTTAGTGAACTGGGGTACCCGAGTTGCCTATCGCACAGCTTCAGGCGCCGAACCTGTGCAGAACCACTGTTGCACGCCATCCGAGGTGTGTCAAGACGCCCAGTTTGTCGCAAGAACCCGTGCAAAGCCAGCGCAATGCAGGAAAAAGCGCGGTTGCTGGGTGCAGGCCGAGCTGAACTACGCGTGCTCGGCGGTGCCGAGACGCTCCGCGGCCTCGGCCTGCGTGAGCGGGAAGTGACAGGCGGCGAGCGAGCCGCCGTCCTTGGGGGCGAGCAGCGGCTCGTCCTGGCGGCACAGGTCCTGGACCTTCGGACAGCGCGGGTTGAAGCGGCACGCCGGGGGCGGGTTGGTCGGGCTCGGCACGTCCCCGCCGGGTATCTGGCGCTTGCGCGCGGCGGCGAGGTCCGGGTCCGGCACGGGCACGGCTGACAGCAGTGCGCCGGTGTACGGGTGGCGCGGCTGCTGGTAGAGCGTGTCGCTGTCGGCGAGCTCAACCACCTTCCCGAGGTACATCACGGCCACGCGGTCGCACATGTGACGGACGACGGAGAGGTCGTGGGCGATCATGATCAGCGTGATCCCCATCTCCCGCTGGAGATCGCGGAGGAGGTTGAGGATCTGCGCCTGGATCGAAACGTCGAGCGCCGACACCGGCTCGTCCGCGATGATCAGCTTGGGCTGAAGAGCGAGCGCGCGTGCCACGCCGATGCGCTGCCGCTGACCGCCCGAGAACTCGTGCGGGTAGCGGTTGAAGTGCTCGGGGTTGAGGCCCACCTGCTCCATCAGCTCCTGCACCGCGCGCTTGCGCTCCCCCTTGCCCTGTTTGAGCCCGTGGATCTTGAATGGCTCCGCGATGATCGAGCCGACTGTCTTGCGTGGGTTGAGCGACGAGTAGGGGTCCTGGAAGATCATCTGCACCTCTTTGCGCAGAGGCTTCACCTGACCCTGCTTGAGGTGGGTGATGTCGTGGCCCTCGAAGCGGATCGTGCCGGCCGTGGGCTCGAGGAGGCGGCTGATCAGCCTGGCCGTGGTGCTCTTCCCGCAGCCGGTCTCGCCCACGATGCCGAGCGTCTCGCCGCGCAGCACGTCGAACGAGACGCCGTCCACCGCATGCACCGCGGCCACCTGCTTCTGAAAGATGATCCCCTGGGTGATCGGGAAGTGCTTGACCACGTCGCGCACCTCAACGAGCGCATCGCTCATGCGAGACCTCCCTCCACCACCTCGGCCCGTGCCTCGTCAGGCTGCTTGCCGGCCGACAGCTCCTGCCAGAGGCGCTTCCGAGTGTCGCTCGCGAGCAGGCAGGCCACCTGGTGGTTCGGATCGTCCGGCAGCGGCTCGAGCATCGGATCCACCTCACGGTGGCGCGGGCGCACGTACGGGCAGCGCGGATGGAAGCTGCAGCCGCTCGGCAGGTTGATCAGGCTGGGCGGCCGGCCCGGGATCGGCACGAGCGGCTCGTCGCGCGGCCGGTCGAGGCGCGGGATCGAGTGGAGCAGGCCCCACGTGTAGGGGTGCTCGGGGTTGCGGAAGATCTCGCGCTTGTCGGCCTTCTCCACAACCCTGCCGGCATACATCACCGCGATCGTGTCCGTGACCTCGGCCACCACCCCGAGGTCGTGGGTGATCATGATCACCGCGGTGTCGAGCTCGGTCTGCAGCCGCGCGATCAGGTCGAGGATCTGCGCCTGCACGGTCACGTCGAGCGCGGTGGTGGGCTCGTCGGCGATCAGCAGCCGCGGTTCGTTGATCAGCGCCATCGCGATCATCACGCGCTGGCGCATGCCGCCGGAGAACTCATGCGGGTAGGCGTCGATCCGGCCCTTCGGATCGGGAATACCGACCATGCCGAGGTACTCGACCGCACGCTCGCGCGCCTGTTTCGTCGACAGGCTCTGGTGCGTCTGGATCGTCTCCACCATCTGCTTCCCCACCTTGTAGAAGGGATGCAGCGACGAGAGCGGGTCCTGGAAGATCATCGCGACCTCGTTGCCGCGGATCCGGCGCATCTCGTCGTCCGGGGCGAGCAGGAGGTCGCGGCCGTCGAACATGATCTCGCCGCTGACCTCCGCGTTCTGAAAGCGGGTGAGCCCCATGATCGTGAGCGCCGAGACGCTCTTGCCCGAGCCCGACTCGCCCACGATTCCGAGCACCTTGCCGCTGTCCAGCGAGTAGCTGACGCCGTCGACGGCATGCACGACGCCGTCTTCGGTGTCGAAACTGACCCGGAGATCCCGAACCTCGAGGAGCGGGCTCACGAGTAGCGGACGCGCGGGTCGAGGTAGGCGTAGGCGATGTCGACGATGAAGTTGGCCACCACGATGAACAGGGCGCCGAACAGCACGGTGCCCTGGATCACCGGAAGGTCGGCGTTCACGATGCCCTCGTAGGCGAGGCGCCCGATGCCAGGAATGTTGAACACGGTCTCAGTGAGGATGGCACCTCCCAGCAGGATGCCGATGTCGAGGCCGAGCACCGTGACTATCGGGGTGATCGCCGAGCGCATGGCGTGACGTCCGATCACGCGGCGCTCGGGCAGGCCCTTGGCACGGGCCGTGCGGATGTAGTCCTCCCCCATAACGTCGATCAGGTTTGCCCGGAGCAACCGCGCATAGAACGCGGCAAAGCTAGCGGCAAGCACGAACCACGGCAATAGCAGCGACCCAAACCACTTGCCCGGGTTGGCGGTGAGCCCCGTGTAGGTGCCGGCGCCGTTGAAGATGTGGATCAGGCCGATGTCGTTGGCGAAGAGGTAGAGCGCGACGAGCCCGAGCCAGTAGACCGGTGCCGAGATCGCGAGGAGCGCGGCGCCCATGCTCACGCGGTCCGCCATCGTGCGCCGGCGGATCGCCGACACGATGCCGACCGGGAGTCCGATGAGCAGCCAGACGACGACAGCGCCGAAGGTGAGCGAGATCGTGGCGGGCAGCCGGCTGAAGATCTCCTTCCGCACCGGCTGCGAGTCTTGGAAGCTGTAGCCGAAGTCGAAGTGAAGGATGATCCCCTTCATGTACTTGTAGTACTGGACGTACACCGGCTGGTCGAGCCCGAGCGTGTGCCTGATCTGCTTGATCAGCGTCGGGTCCGGCGACTTGCCGGCGCGGAGCACCGCCGGGTCGGCCGACGGCAGCTCGTAGAAGATCAGGAAGGTCACCGCGCTCACCACGAAAAGGAGCAGGATGACCCAGAGGGTGCGGCGGATTATGTAGCGGCCCATGGTCGAGGCGCGTGAGGGCCCGCCTCGCGGCGGGCCCTCTCGCTGTCAGTGATCAGTCAGTCAGCGTACCTCTCAGTGAGGCGAGCTGAACGAGAGATCCCAGTCGTCGTTCCACGTATCGAGCACTCCCTTGACCGCGTTCCCCTTGAGCAGCGCGTTCGTTGCCCAGATCTCGGGGATGGCCGGGGCGGTGGACGTGATCATCTTGTCCACGTTCGCCCACGCCTGGATGCGCTTCTGCGGATCGGTGATCGCGGCCGCCTGGTCCATCGCGGCGTTGATCTTCGGATCGTTCAGCACAGCCCAGTTGGAGTTGTTCACCGGGATGATCGCCTTCCCGCTGAACGGCACGTACAGGTACGCATAGGCGTCCGAGAAGTCCGGAATCCAGCCGGCTGTCGGGCACACCTGGACCTTCGCCTTCACGTAGCCGCAGAACTTCGAGTACATCGTCTGCTGCGGCACCGCCTTGATCTGGGTCTTGAAGCCGAGCGAGTTCAGACCGTTCTGGACGATCTGCATCTCCTTCGGCCCCGGATCGGCGTTCGAGCCGACGATCAGCACGGTCTCCTTCCCCGTGTACTTGCCGCTCGCGTAGCCGGCGGCCTTCATGTACTTCGTGGCCACCTGCATGTCACCGCTCGGGTTCTTCAGGAAGTCGAACCCGAAGCCGTTCGCTCCACCCGCGGCGTTGAACGCCGCGTCTGTCGGTCCGAGGAAGTGGGTGGCCACTTGGCCGACGAGCTTGCCGCCGCGCGCCAGCAGGTATGCCTGGCGGTCGGCGGCGGCCACGACGGCGCGCCTCAGGTTGACGTTGTTGAACGGCGGCGTCTGCGTGTTGAGCGTCGCGTAGTAGTCGCCCAGCGGCGCCACGGACAGCTGCTTGCGCTTGCTCTGGTACGCGGTCTTCAGCACCGGCGCCGGCGGCGTGTCCATCATCAGCAGGTCAGGACTGTCCAGCGTCTGGCGCGCCGCCACGTTGGCATCCGCACCGGCCTTCCACACGATCTTGTCGGCGTACGCGGGGCGGAAGTCGGTCGTCGGGTTCCAGTTCGGGTTCCTGACGAGCGTGATGCTCCGGCCGGCGTTGTAGCTCTGGATCATGTACGGCCCGTCGAACGCCTGCTTCGTCGGGGTGCTGTCGTAGGCCGTCGGGTTCTTCTTGTCCATCGAGCCCGCGACTTCCTTCGGCACCGCCGCGCTGCCGGGCAGCGTCAGCGACTGCGCGAACGTCCCACCGAACGCCGTCTTCAGGTGGAACACGATCGTGGTCTTGTCAGGCGTCGAGATGCCCGAGATCGGGCCGCCCTTCGACTTGTCCGAGCCGACGATCGGGTAGTAGCTCGACGCGTACGCGTTCGGCACGTTCGGGTTGAAGTCGCGCTCGAAGGCGTACTTCACGTCAGCCGAGGTGACCGTCCGGTTCAGCGGCGGGCTCCACTTGACGTTCGGCTTGATCTTCACGGTGACGGTCTTGCCGTCCTTGGAGATCTGCGGCGGCCCCGCCGCCAGGTCGGGAACGACCTTCTTGCCGTTGTCCGGCATGTAGCCATACAGCGGACGCTGAGTCGCGTACACCACGTTGTAGTCGATCTGGAAGTAGCTCTGGCCCGGATCGAGATGCTCCCATCCCTCGGCTGAGATCAGGTTGAGCGTTCCGCCCTTCGTCTGGCCCTGCTTGACGGCGATGTTGGCGCCACCGGTGAAGCCAGCCGCCGCACCGTTGCTCTGAGCGGTGCCGGCGTTTCCGCCGCCGCTGCTACTCGAGCTGCCTCCACCGCTACCGCATGCCGCTACGGCGAGTGCCGTGGCACCCACCGCGAGCGCCGCAGGTAGCGCCTTGGGGATTCTCATGGGGTCTTGTCCTCTCCCTTCTGGGTCGTAATGGAACTTCAGCGATCGGAGCGCGGGTTGAGTGCGTCCTGCAACCCGTCGCCGACCAAGTTGAATGCGAGCACGGTGAGCACCAGTGCCACTCCCGGGAACACCATGTACCACCAGGCGCTGTCGAAGATGGGAACGGCCGAGGCGATCATCTGCCCCCAGCTCGCCGTCGGCGGCTGAACGCCGACGCCGAGGAACGAGAGCGCCGCCTCGAACAGAACGTTGGTGGGCAGCACCAGAGTCGTGTAGACGATGATCGGCGCGACCAGGTTCGGCAGGAGCTCCCTGAAGATGATGCGGCTGTTCGACGCACCAAGCGAGCGCGAGGCTTCGATGAACTCCTTCTCGCGCAGCGACAAGACCTGGCCCCTGATGATTCGCCCGATGTAGGGCCAGGAGGCGAGCGCGATCACGAGGATCAGCACCGGCAGGCCCGGCTTGATCGCGCCGCCGAGGCAGCCCTTGCCGAGCGAGCACGCCGAGGCCAGGCCGATCGCCAGCAGCAGGATCGGGAACGCCAGGACCACGTCCATGATCCGCGAGAGCACCGTGTCCACCCACCCGCGGAAGTAGCCGGCGATCATTCCGATCACCACGCCGATCACGACGGCGATGCCGGTGGCCACCACGGCGACCTCGAGCGAGACCCTCGCGCCGTAGAGGATGCGGCTGAATACGTCCCGGCCCAGCTCGTCCACGCCGAAGATGTTCTTGCTGGTGGGCCCCGTGGGCGTGCCGAACATGTCGAGGTACTGCGTGCCCTGCTGGTTCGGCGGGCGGGCGCCCACGAGCTTGACGATGAGGGGCGCGCCGATCGCGATCACGATCAGCACCACGATGAACACCAGGGCCGTCATCGACACCTTGTCGTCCCGCAGCCTCCGCCAGAAGAGCTCCAGCGGAGTACGCGCCTCGATTACGCCGACTTCGGTGTCGGTGGCCGACTCGCGACCGAGTTCGATCGTTCCAGTCAAGCTGTTGGATCCTTCAAGGGCTTGTAGCTGCGGCCATTAGACGGTTGCCGCACCGTGGATTCGTGCTCGATCGCCGGGTCTCCTCTCTCCCCCAAACTCCCCCCAATCCGGCTCTGCACTGACTTCGCGGCCCAGAAACTTACACCTCTTTCATGGCGCAACGTATGGGTCAACTGTTGACCCGGCGTTAAGAGAGTTCCGCCCTCATGCGGGCAAGAGACTTGCGAATCAGCCGCGAAACGTGCATCTGAGACACGCCCACCTGCTCCGCTATCTGCGTCTGCGTGAGCCCGTCCTCGAAGCGCATACGCAGGATCTCGCGCTCGCGCTCTGGCAGCATCTCGAGCGCCGGCTCGAGCGAGGCGCGCTGCTCGGAGCGCTCGAAGTTCAGGTCTTCTGAGCCGATCGTCTCCATCGGATCGAGCTCGCCCTCGGCGGTGGGGCCCGCCGACAGCGACACCGGCGCGTATGCCGAGCCCGCCTCCATCGCCTCGAGCACCTGCTCCGGCGTGGTCTGCAGCTCCTGGGCGATCTCGGCGATGCTCGGCGAGTGGCCGAGCTTCGCGGTGAGCCGCTCGATCGTGGCGGACATCTTCGAGTTCAGCTCCTGGAGCCCGCGCGGGATGCGGATCGCCCAGCCCTTGTCGCGGAAGTGGCGCTTGATCTCGCCCACCACGTTGGGAGTGGCGTAGGTGGTGAGAGCGACCTCGCGGGAAAGCTCGTAGCGGTCGATCGCCTTGAGCAGGCCGATCGCGCCCACCTGCTCGATGTCCTCGAGCGCCTCGCCCCGGCCGGCGTAGCGGCGCGCCAGCGCGCGCACGAGCGGCAGGTGGCGCTGCACGAGAAGCTCGCGGGCGCTGCGGTCTCCGTCCTCGTGATAGCGGCGCAGCAGCTCGCGGTCGTCCGTTTGCGAGCTTGGAAGCGACGTCACCGTCAAGCTCCCCGGACCACCTTCTCGAGGCGGACGATCAGCCGGCCGTCGTCGGCCACCTGCTCGACTCCGAA
The DNA here is from genome assembly GCA_036378175.1 of Thermoleophilaceae bacterium. Classification (GTDB taxonomy): domain Bacteria; phylum Actinomycetota; class Thermoleophilia; order Solirubrobacterales; family Thermoleophilaceae; genus JAICJR01. Next base: position 21,841 of record DASUWY010000029.1, on the reverse strand, counting down.
CGAGTCGACCACCGTCTCGAGGATGCGCCGCAGCGTGAGCTCGCCCGGTGGAGGGGGCGGCCCCTGTAGCGCCTCCGCGAGCGCCCCCGCACGCAGCGGGCCGATGCGCGTGCGCACGCCGTTCTCGGAAATCTCGAACGCGAGGGTGACCGAGTCCTGCGAGCCCGCCTCGAGCAGCAGGCGCTCGACGGCGAGCTGAAGATCGTCGAGCTCCTCGAAGCCGAGGTTGAGCCTGTCCGCGATGCCCCCGAGCACGAGCCGCACCACGGGATCCCAGTCACGCCCGATGGGGGTGGTCAGCTCGATCGTGTCATGCGGCATTCGCTGCCTCCAGGTCGGGTTCGGCGATCGTTCCCCATCCCACGATGGAGTCATCGCACATTAGACATGCAGTCTGACCGGGCGCGGCGCCGTCCACCGGCGACTCCAGCAGGACGTCGATCCTCTCGTGCTCACCGGCCCCGCGATCTCCCAGCACGCGGCACGCGATCGGCGCCGCGCGGTAGCGGAGCTTCACGCGGTTCACAGCCGCGCCGGGGCGCAGCAGCCGGGCCCCGGTCACCGGCACGCGAGTGGTGGCGAGCGCCTCGCGCGGGCCCACCGTCACGCGGCCGCTGGTGGCGTCCTTGTGGAGGACGTACAGAGGTTCGGGCGCCGCCACGCCGATACCGCGACGCTGGCCGACCGTGAATCCCTCCTGGCCGGAGTGCCGGCCGAGGACGCGACCGCGCCGGTCGACGATGTCGCCGGGCCTGCCCGGACGGAGAAGCCGCCGGCGATCGATCCCCGCGAGGAAGCAGAGGTCCTGGCTCTCGGGCTTCTCGGCCACCGGCAGGTCCTGCTGCCGCGCGATCTCGCGCACCGCGGGCTTCTCCAGCTCGCCGAGCGGGAACCACAGGCGCTCGAGCTCGTGCGGCTCGAGGCGCGCGAGCATGTACGTCTGGTCCTTGCGCGGATCGGCGGCGGGCCGAAGCAGCGGCCCGCTTCCGTCGCGCTCGACGCGCGCGTAGTGCCCCGTGGCGAGCCGCGCGGCCCCCAGCGCGCCGGCGAGAGCGAGCATGCGGTCGAAGCGCACGAGACCGTTGCAGCGCACGCACGGATTGGGCGTTCGGCCGCCGTCGTGCTCTTCCACGAAGTTCTCCACCACCTCGTGCTTGAACGCATCGCGGAGGTCGAGAGTCACGTGAGGAAGACCCATTCGGTGCGCGAGGGCGCGCGCGCCGATCACCGCCTGCGGAGAGCAGCAGCTGCGCTCGCCGTCGTTCTCCGGATGCGCCCACAGCTCGAGCGTCACGGCCACAACCTCGTGACCGGCCTCGAGCGCGAGAGCCGCCGCCACCGCGCTGTCCACGCCGCCGCTCATGGCCACAAGCGTGCGCCTTTCGTCCTGCGGGAGGCGGGGCGCGCCGTCACGGGCGGCGGCGCCCAGGGCGCGGTGAAGCGCCTCGGCCGCGAGGTCCGCCGCGTGCCGGCCGAGCGGCGTCAGCCCGCCGAGCTCCTCCGAGATGTTGTCGCCGGTGAGCCGCGCGGCGTCGAGGAAGAGGGTGCCCTCGGTGAGCTCGACCACCGCGCTGGCGGCCGCCCGTGCGGCAGCGCAGCCGCTCGCCGTGAAGCCGCTCTCCGCGATCCGGTCCCCCTCCACGCGCACCGCGATCCGCACGAGGTCGCCGCACGCCGCGCCGCCGGCCACCCCGAAGTGCGCCCAGCCCTCCAGCCGTCCCTGGCCTCGCGGCGCCGAGAGATGGTCCGCGAGCTGCGCGATGTCGCCCATGTGGTGAAAGGGTCTCAGAAACGTGGGCCGAGAGAAAGAAAAATGGCCCCAGCTTGCCGCTGCCGCCTCGGGAGTTGAACCTTGCTCAGCAAGATTGGGTGTCCTCCGGGGCGGGCCACGGCCCAACCCCGAGCCGGACTCCCGGCTCCCATGGTGTTGGCTCAAACATTGAGACGGCTCACGAACAAGCTCGGGCCGCGTGCAAAGTTAGCAGCGGTACCTGGTGTGTGGGAGGGCGGCCCTCAGGGAGTTGCAGAGGTGCTGAATTGCAGAACTGCAGACTAATCCCGAGGTCGCGTTACCTTCAGTGCTAGCTCGTCCAGTTGCTCTTGGTCCACGGGTGCTGGTGCTCCTGTGAGCGGGTCTGCCTGCGACGCTGCCTTTGGGAAGGCGACCACTTCTCTGATCGAGTCGCTTCCTCTCAGCATGGCCACAATGCGTTCGATTCCGAACGCGATTCCGCCGTGGGGCGGGGCTCCGTACTTGAGGGCGTCGAGGAGGAAGCCGAAGCGCTCCTGGGCGTCCTGTTCGCCTATGCCGAGGGCTTCGAAGACCTTGCGCTGCACGTCGGGGCGGTTGATACGGATCGAGCCGCCGCCGATCTCCCAGCCGTTCCAGACGACGTCGTAGGCGCGGCTCGACCAGCCGCCAGGATCGCTGGTGAGCTCACCCTTCGGACTGGTGAACGGGTGATGCAACGCGTCCCAGCGCTTCTCGTCCTCGTTCCACTCGAACATCGGGAAGTCGACGATCCACAGGAGGTCGTGACCCTCGGCCGCCGGCGCGAGCTCGAGCCGCAGCTGGCCGAGCACGCGCGCCGCGATGTCCGCCGTGTCGGCCACGATCAGGATCGCGTCGTCCTCGGCGGCGTCCAGTTGTGACGCCACAGCGCTGATCTCCTCGGGCTTGAGGAACTTGGCGATCGGCGAGCGCCAGCCTTCTGCCTCCACCACGGCCCAGACGAGCCCCTTCGCGCCGAGCTGTTTCGCCTGCTCGGTGAGCTCGTCGAAGCGCTTGCGGGTGAGGTCGCCGCCCGGCGCCTTCAGCCCGCGCACCACGCCACCCGACTCGAGCGCGCCGCGGAAGACCTGGAACTCCGAATGCGCAAACGCCTCGCCGAGATCCTGGATCTCCATGCCGATGCGGCGGTCCGGGCGGTCGGTGCCATAGCGCAGCATCGCCTCCGCGTAGCTCACGCGGTCGAACGGCACGCTCACCTCCACGCCGCCCGCCGCGAGAAACGCCTGGATCAGGCCCTCGCAGAGGCCGATCACGTCCTCCTCCTCCACGAACGACATCTCCATGTCGAGCTGCGTGAACTCGGGCAGCCGGTCAGCGCGCGAGGACTCGTCGCGGAAGCAGCGGACGATCTGGTAGTAGCGCTCGAAGCCGGCGACCATCAGGAGCTGCTTGAACAGCTGAGGGGACTGCGGCAGCGCGTAGAACGAGCCGGGATCGATGCGGCTCGGCACGAGGAAGTCGCGCGCGCCCTCCGGCGTCGAGCGGGTGAGGAACGGCGTCTCGATGTCGAGGAAGCCGCGCTCGTTCAGGTAGTCGCGGATCGCGGCGACAACCTGGTGTCGCAGCTCGATCGATTCCTGCATCGGCTCGCGACGCAGATCCAGGTAGCGGTAGCGGAGCCGCAGCAGCTCGTCCACCTGCTTGTCGCTGTCCACCTCGAACGGAGGCGTCTCGGCGTCCGCCAGCTGCTCGATCTCGTCCACGGCAAGCTCCACCTCGCCGGTGGGCAGCTGCGGGTTGACGGTTCCCTCCTCGCGGCGCACCACCCGGCCGCGCGCGGTGAGCACGTCCTCCGAGCGCAGCGAGTGCGCCGCGGCGTGGGCCTGCGGCGCCTCCTCCGGGCGGAACACGAGCTGGAGGATCCCGGTGCGGTCGCGAAGGTCGATGAAGATCAGCCCGCCGTGGTCGCGGCGGCGGTGGACCCAGCCCGCCACGCGGATCTCCTGGTCCACGTGGTCTGCGCGAACGTCGCCCGCCCAGGTGTCTCGGTAGAGATTCGGGCGCGGTGGCTTCACGCAAGCACCTCCTTGAGCGCCTGCAGCGCCCCGGCCAGGTCCGGCATGTCGCGCTGGTCGCCGGACTGCATGTCCCGCACCGAAAGCCCGTCTGCACCCACGATCAGCACGGCTCGAACGCCAAGCCGGTCCGCCTGCTTGAACTGCCCCTTCACCGAACGGCCGGCCTGTTCCATCTGGGCGGTGAAGCCGGCGTCCCGGAGCGCGGCGAGAGTCTTGAACTCGGTCGCCGTGCCGGCTCCATCGCGCACCACGTACACGTCGGCCGCGACCTTGGGGGCGCCCAGCTCCGACACCATCAGGATGCGCTCGATCCCGGCCGCCCAGCCGACTCCCGGCGTGTGAGGACCGCCGAGCTGCTCCATGAGGCCGTCATAGCGGCCGCCCCCGCCCACTCCGCTCTGAGCGCCGAGGGCGTCGCTCGTGAACTCGAACACGGTGCGCGTGTAGTAGTCGAGGCCGCGCACCAGCGCCGCGTCGATCTCGTAGTCGCGCCCTGCCTCGTCGAGCAGCGCGCGCACCTCCGCGAAGTGCGCGGCGTCGTCCTCGTTCAGGCGGTCGAGCAGCTTGGGAGCGTCCTTCACCACGGCCCTCGTGCCCGGGTGGTCCGAATCGAACGCCCGAAGCGGGTTCGCGTCGAGCCGGTCGCGCACCTCGTCGGAGAGCTCGGATTCGTGGCTGCGCAGGTACTCGCGGAGCTCGTCCGAGTAGGCGCGGCGCGTCTCGGGCGTGCCGAGGCTGCCGAGCCGCAGCCGCACGCCCTTCGCCCCCGCGCGCTCCAGGATCTGCGACAGCAGCAGGATCGCCTCGGCGTCGAGCGACGGGTCGTCGGAGCCGATCGCCTCCACGCCCACCTGGTTGAACTGCCGGTAGCGGCCCGCCTGGGGCGCCTCGTGGCGGAAGAACTGCCCCCAGTACCAGAGCTTCACGGGCTGCGGCTGCTTGTGCATCCCGTGCTCGAGGTACGCGCGGCACGCGCCCGCGGTTCCCTCCGGGCGCAGCGTGAGCGAGCGGCCGCCCTGGTCCTCAAAGGTGAACATCTCCTTCTGCACGATGTCCGTGGTCTCCCCCACCCCGCGCGCGAAGAGCTCGGTGGCCTCAAAGATCGGAGTGTCCACCGGGCCGTAGCCGGCGGGCTCGATCAGCTCCTCACAGATCGCGCGCAGCGCGGCGCGCCGCCTGCCTTCCTCGGGCAGCACGTCGAATGTGCCCCGCGGGGCCTGGAGTTTGCCGCCGGCCACGTCAGCGGGCGAGCTCGGCGAGGAAGGGATTGCTCGCGCGCTCGGCGCCGAGGGTGGTGAGGCCCATGTGGCCGGGATGCACCGTGGTGTCCTCCGGCAGCGTGTCCACGAGAGTGCGGATCGACTCGAGGAGCGTCGGCCAGTCGCCGCCAGGAAGGTCGGTGCGGCCAACCGAGCCCTGGAACAGCACGTCCCCGGAGAAGATCGCCTGCTCGTCCTGGATCGAATAGGTCACGTGGCCGGGACTGTGACCCGGCGTGAACAGCACGTCGATCTCGAAGTCCGCGAGCTCGAGCTTCTCGCCGCCGCTCAGGGTGTGCTCGGCGTCCCAGCTCTCGTACGGGCCGAAGCCCGGCCATGGCACGAAGCTCATGATGTCCGCCAGCACGGGCTTCTCGATCTGCGGCACCCACACCTCCGCGCCCGTGGCGCGGGCAACCGGGGCCACCGCACCGACGTGGTCGAAGTGGGTGTGCGTGAGGAGGATCGCGTCGAGCGTGACGCCCAGCTCGTCGACGGCGGCCAGCAGACGGTCCGCCTCGTCACCGGGGTCGACGATCAGCGCCCTGTCCGAGCCATCCCGCCGGAACAGGTAGCAGTTCTCCTGGACCGGCCCCACGGTGAACATGCGCACGTCCATCGCGCCCCAATCTACCGTTCGGGCTTCTTCGCCTTCGCCCGCATGCGGCGGTTGTACACGGCGCGGTCCGTCCAGTAGCCGAGCGGCGTGTAGAAGAAGAACACGAGGACCGTCCAGAGCACGGCCTCAACGGCGGGGCGCTTGAAGAGCAGAAGCAGCAGGAGGCCGAACACCACCGCCGCGATGGCGGCCTTGTTGGCCGCGCCGCGCCAGCTTGGCGGCCGCATCATGCGCGCCTCGCGCGTGGTCTTCGCCGACGGCTTGGCGCTCGACTGGCGGCTGCTGCGGTTGTGCGCCGCCTTCTCGATCGTCCCCGCGGCGGTGCCGCGGTGCTTGCGGCTGCGCTTCTTCCTCGTCTGAGCCATCAGACGAGTGATCGTAGTGCGTTCTCGATCAGCTGCAGCTCCGGGTTGAAGTTGCGGATCGGCAGGTCGGGCGGGAAGTCCTCGAACGCCGCGGCGGGCGCCAGGCCCACGAGCTCCGCCTCGGCGACCGGCGCGTCGCGCCGCACCTCGTCCACCAGCACGCGCAGCGGCGCCTGCGCGTGGTCGTGCACGTTGAACGAGACCTGCGCGCGGCCGCGCGCGGGCAGGTCGAGCCCAATGGCGCGCACGCCCGGCAGGCCCCCGCCCGACTCGCGCAGGCGCGCGGCGATCCGCCGCGCCAGCTCCACGTCCTCCGTCGCCAGGTCGACGTTGAACGCGATCAGCGGCGGCCGCGCCGTGACGAGCACCGCTCCCGCGCTCTCGTGCGGCAGCGGCGGGCCGTGGTCGGGCCGGAGCTCGCCGGCACGCATTCGCTCCGCGAGCGTTGCCGGGCCGCCCCTTCGGATGGCCGCGCGCTCGCGGCTGGCGTCCGTCGTGGCGAGGTCGCCGTACAGGAACACGGGCAGCTCGAGCTCGTTCCCGATCAGCGCGGCGGCGGTGAGAGCCTCGGCGCAGGCGGCGCCGCGCACGCTCTCATCGAGGTACACCACGGGCGCCACGTCGATCGCGCCAACGTGTGGATGCGCCCCCCGGTGGCGGCGCAGGTCGATGCGCGCCACCGCCGCGCGCGCGCCCGAGACGAGCGCCTCCGCAAGCTCGCCCTGCGGCGCCGCGAGGCTGTACACGCTGCGGCCGTGATCGGGGTCCGTGTGCAGGTCGAGCAGCCGCGCGGGCGCGAACGCGCGGCCGATCGCGTCGATGGTCGCGGCGTCGCTGCCCTCGCTAACGTTGGGCACCGAGAGGAGCAGAGGGCGGTCGTTCACCGCCGATACTCTTCTACACGCAGGGCTCCGTAGCTCAGCCGGTTAGAGCGCACCACTCATAATGGTGAGGTCGGTGGTTCGAGTCCACCCGGAGCTATCGCCGCTTCGCTAGCGCCGGCAGCCGGCCTGCGACAGCGGCCGCTTTCCCCTGTGGGCGGCCCAGCAGCCCAGGCGGTGCCGCTTCAGCTCCTGCCTGAGCGCGAAGTACGAGGGCCTGGGCTTGCCGTTCGGATCGGTGATGCCGGAGTCCCACCACTTGCGGTGGTGCTTCGCGGTTCGCGCCGTCACCACACCTCGCCAGTTGTAGACGTAGATGCGCGTGATGCGGGGATACGCGTCCGCGATCCGGAAGAGGTAGTGCATCGCGCCCGCCGCGCGCCCGAGGTTGAAGCGCAGCGCGGCGGTCTGCGCGAGGCCGCCGGTCTCGGTGAGCCAGACCTGCCCCGGAACGGTCTTCAGAACCCGGGCGGTGCCGCCGTAGGCGATCGAGTGGTGGCGGTTCACGTCGATGTAGTTGTGGAGGCCCCACAGCCGCGGCCGCGGTCCGCGGACGCCCCGCATGAAGCGCAGGAGCCACTTCGGGGCGCTCAGCGTGTCGAGCACGTCCGCGGCCACGATCCGGCAGCCGCGGCAGCGCGCCCGCATCACGTTGTAGTAGCGGGCCACGAGCCCCGGCCGGCGCCAGGTGGGCTGCGCCTGGTTGTTCGCCTCGTTCCAGGTGGCGTACTCGCGCACCTGTGGATAGGCGCGCCGGAACGCGGCGAAGGCCCGCCGGTAGGACGGCACCGAGGGAGCGCGCATCGACTGCCCGCTCCAGCGTCCGAAGGTCACGAACGGCCTCGCCCCCGCGGCGTGCACCGCCGCCAGCCAGTCCGTGACGAACGCCCTGTAGCGCGGGTGGAGCGCCGCGTTCCAAGGCACCATCACGCGCGCAATCGGCGCGCCGAGCTGCCGGTAGAGCGGCTGCTGGAACGTCGGCACGTTCTGGTCGCCGATGCCGACCGTGAGCGACGCGCTTGCCTGCGCAGGCATCGCAATGGCGGCGCCGAGCGCCAGGGTCAGCACGATTGCTCTCACCTGCAACCCGCCCGCCAGCGAGCCCTGCGAACGCTCGGTCTGCGATCCCAGCAGCCCAGGTGCAGCCGCTGCAGCTCCGAGCGAAGCGCGAAGTAGGCCGGCCGCGGCTTGCCATTGGGTTCGGTCATCCCGGAGTCCCACGCCTTCGGTTGGCGGCGCGCCTGCCGGGCGGTGAGCACGCCGCGCCAGTTGTACATGTACACGCGGGAGATTCTGGCTCGCCACGCGCCGGCGATCGTGAAGAGGTAGCGCGTGGCGCGAGCGGCGCGCTTCTCGTTGTAGGGGAGCGCCGCCGTCTTCACGAGGCCACCCGTCTCCGTCAGCCACACCTGGCCGGGCACCACGCCCAGCATGCGAGCGGTGCCGCCGTGGGCCACCGGGTGATGGCGGTTCACGTCGATGTAGTTGTGAAGGCCCCAGAGCTGCGGCACCGGGCCGTGGAGAGCGTGGATGAACTGGCGGAGCCAGCGCTCGGCGCTGTGGATGTCGAGCACATCGGCGGCCACGATCTGGCAGGTGGGACAGCCCGCACGCATCACCTCGTAGTAGGCGGCCGCCCGGGCGGGGCGCCTGAAGGTGGGCTGTGACTGGTGGTTGGCCTCGTTCCATGGCGTGTACTCGCGGACCCCGGGGAACGCCTGCCTGAAGGCCAGGAACGCGCGGCGGTAGGCCGACACGCTCGGGGGGCGCATCGACTGGCCCGAGAAGCGGCCGAAGGACACGAGCGGCTCTTTGCCGGCGGCGCGGGCGGCGGCCAGCCAGTGGCGGACCCAGGCGCGACGGTCCGCATGCAGCGCTGCGTTCCAGGGCACGACGAGCCGGGAGATCTGCAGGCCGAGCCGGCGGTAGAGCGGCTTCGTGAAGGTGGCTGGGCTCTGATCGCCCACGCCGACGAGCAGCGGAGCCTGGCGCGGCGGGGCGGGGTTCGCGGCCGGCGCGGCGATCAGCGTGGCGCCGCATGTCAGCGCCATCGCCATTGCCATCCCTAGCCTCTGCCCCACTCGCTGTGTCGCCCTGATGGCGATCCTTCCGCCTTGCACGTCTGCTGGTCGTCGGGATAAACACGCCGCGGCCGGGAAGTAGCTGTGCGCCGTGGCGGGGTGAGTAATTCTTTAGAACCGTCCGTACTTGGCCGTACGAGGAGTGCGGCGCGGCGCGGTGGTGCGTCGTCCCCGCGAGGACGACGATCAACCCATGCGGTTGCGCATCGCTCTCTTCTGCCTCGTCCTCGCGGTGATTCCCCCGAGCGCCGCGTCCGCCGCACCCCGCACCGAACAGGCCGCCGGCGGCGCGCTGGTGGCGCAGCTGCGGTCGGGATCGAAGACCTGCTCGGACCTGTCCAGAACCGACCTCGACCACATCGGCGAGTACGCGATGGGCCGGGCGCTCGGATCCACCGCCCTGCATCAGACGATGAACGAGCGCATGCAATCGATGCTCGGAGACGCCGGCGAGACGCGCATGCACCAGCTGATGGGCGCCCGTTTCGCGGGCTGTGCCCCGGCCGGCGGCAACGGCATGATGGGCGGCGGCTACTCCATGGGGGCGGCGGCGATGATGGGCGGCGCAGGCTTGAGCTGGATGGCTGACGGCAGGTGGCGGCACATGAGCCGCGCGGACTGGCAGCGGGCTGAGGAGCGGCTGGCGGGCGGCGGCGGAATGCCGGCGAGCCACCACAGCTGGAGTGCGTGGTGGATCGTCGTGCTCGCGGTCGCCGGGGTCGTGCTTGCGGCCATGGCCGTGGCCCTGCTGGTGAGGCGTGCGTGCACGCCGCCCGGCGCCCCTGGCTAGTTGCAGCCGGCGAGCCACGCCGCCGTACTGAACGCCGCATTCGGGCTCCAGCAACCGAGCCGCATCCGCTTGAGCTCGTAGCGCAGCGCGTAGTAGCCGGGGCGCGGCCTGCCGTTCGGCTCGGTGAGGCCCGAGTCCCAGTAGAGCGGGTGCTTGCGGGCGAGCCGCGCGTTCACCACGCCCCGCCAGTTGTAGACGTACACGCGCCCGATGCGGGTGGGCCACCTGCGCACGATGCCGAACAGAAAGCGGATCGCGCCGGCGGCGCGCTTCTCGCCGTAGGGCAGCGCGGCGGTCTTCACGAGGCCGCCGGTCTCGGTGAGCCAGATGGTGCCGCGCACCGTGGCGAGCACGCGCTCGGTCCCGGTGAGGCGGTGATGGTTCGCGTCGATGTAGTTGTGGAGACCCCAGAGTCGCGGGCGCGGCCCGTGGAGGGCGCGAAGGAACTTCGTCAGCCATGCCGCCGCGCCATGGGTATCCAGCACATCGGCCGCGACGATCTTGCAGCGCGGGCAGTTGTTCCTCATCACCTCGTAGTACGCGGCCGCCCGCGCCGGGTGGCTGAACGTGGGCTGCGCCTGATGGTTCTCCTCGTTCCACGGGATGAACTCGGTCACCTGCGGGAACGCCTGACGGAACGCCCGGAAGGCCCGCCGGTACTGAGCCACGGACGGCAGCTTGTACGGCGTGCCGTAGAAGCGGCTGAACGCCACGAGCGGCTCCACGCCGTCGGCCTTCGCCGCCGCAAGCCAGCGCTCCACCCAGGCGCGCCGGTAGGGGTCCTGGGCGGCGTTCAGCGGAACCATGAGGCGCGAGATCCGGCCGCCGAGCCGGCGGTAGAGCGGCTTCGCGAAGGTGCTCGCGTTCTGATCCGCGACGCCCACGCGGAGCCCCGCGGGGCGCGCGTGTGCCGTGCCGGCGAGGAGCGCGAGCGCGAATGCCACACTCAGTAACAGCCGCGCGCAGCGCGTTCCATCCATGGAGCTCCTCTCCGCGCCATCCCATGGCGCCCGCTTTGGTTGCTGGATAGAACCCTGCGGAGGGCGGGAAGTAGCTCGCGCAGCGGCCGACCGTCAAGACTTCATTAAGTAAAGTAATACGACGTGGCGACTTTCAGGAGACTGCTCGGATTCCTCCGGCCCTACCGGGTCGGCGTCTTCTGGTCCTTTCTCCTGGCGGCCCTCGCGATGGGCACCGGGGTGCTCATCCCCTATCTCGTCGGTCGCACCGTCGACGAGATCCGCAACGGCCGCGTGGACCTGTGGCCGCTCGCCGCGGCGATCCTGGCGGCGGCCGGGCTTCGCTTCGCGCTGAGCGCGGCGCGACGCCTGGTGGCGGGCCGGGTGTCGCTCGGTGTGGAGTTCGACCTGCGCAACCGCGTCTATGGGCATCTCCAGGAGCTCGAGCTCGGCTTCTTCGACGAGCAGCAGACCGGCCAGCTCATGTCGCGCTCCACCGTCGATCTCCAGTCCGTCCGCTTCTTCCTCGGCTACGGGCTCATCTTCATGGCGCAGTCCGCTCTCACGATCCTGATCGCCGCCGGGGTGATGGTGGGCGTGAACCCCGGGCTGGCGGCCGTCACGCTCGCGCCCACGCCGTTCGTGATCTGGGTGGCATTCGTGTACGGGCGCAAGAACCGGCCCGCGTCGCAGGAGGTTCAGCAGCGCATCGCGGAACTCACGGCGGAGGCCGAGGAGAACGTGTCGGGCGTGCGCGTGGTGAAGGCGTTCGCGCAGGAGGAGCGGCAGCTGGCGCGCTTCCGGGTGGCGGTGAAGCGAGTGTTCGACCAGTCCATGATCTCCACGCGGCTCAGCGCCTTCTACTCGCCGCTGATCGCGTTCCTGCCCAACCTTGGGCTCGCGGCGCTGCTGTTCGTGGGCGGGCGCGAGGCGATTCACGGGACGATCACGGTGGGCGAGTTCGTGGCGTTCTACGGCTACGTGATGATGCTCACCGGGCCGATGCGGATGCTCGGGATCGCCCTGGGCATGGCTCAGCGCGCGGTGGCGTCCGGCGCGCGGGTGTTCGAGATCCTGGACCGCGAGCCGCGGGTGGTGGCGCCGCCGGACGCGCCGCCGCTGCCGAGCGGCCGCGGGCGCGTGGAGCTGCGCGACGTGAGCTTCGGCTACGAGGGCGGCCGGCAGGTGCTGAGCGACATCGACCTGACGGTGGAGGCCGGCCGCACGGTCGCGCTCGTCGGGCCGACCGGCTCTGGCAAGTCCACGCTCGTGATGCTCATCCCGCGGCTGTACGACGTGAGCGAGGGCGCCGTGGTGGTGGACGGCGCGGACGTTCGCGACGTGGAGCCGGGCTCCCTGCGGCGCGAGGTGGCGTTCGTGTCCGACGATCCGTTTCTGTTCTCCGCGAGCGTTCGCGACAACATCGCCTACGCGCGGCCTGATGCCTCCGATGAGGAGGTGCGCGACGCCGCGCGCCGTGCGGGCGCCGAGGAGTTCATCAGCGAGCTGCCGGAGGAGTGGGACACGAGAATCGGCGAGCGCGGCTACACGCTCTCCGGTGGGCAGCGGCAGCGGATCGCCATCGCGCGGGCGCTGCTCAAGGACCCGCGGATCCTGATCCTCGACGACGCCACATCGAGCGTGGACGCCACCACCGAGAGCCGCATCACGCGAGCCTTGAACGAGCTCACGCGCGGCCGCACGACCTTCATCATCGCCCACCGGCTGTCCACGATCGCGCTCGCCGACGAGATCGTCGTGCTCGAGAACGGCCGCATCGCCGCGCAGGGCACGCACGACGAGCTGCTCGAGACTTCCGACCTCTACCGCGAGATCGCGGAGAAGGGTCTGCCGGACCAGGTGTTCCTCAACCGCAAGCCGCTCGAGCAGGCTGAGGAGGTGGGTCTGTGAGGGAACGACTCACCACGCTCTGGCACCTGATCCGCCGCCAGGAGGACCAGCGCGCGCGCAAGCTGCGCGGCCTGCTCGAGCTGCTGCGCCCGTACCGGCTGCGGGTGGCGGTGATGTTCGTCTTCCTGCTTGCCGGCACCGTCGCGGGGCTCGCGCCGCCGTACCTCGCGGGCAAGGCCATCGACTCGGGGATCAAGACACACGACCTCGGCGCACTCGACGTGATCGTGATCGTGTTCCTCGTGAGCGCGCTCGTGAACTGGGGCGCCACCTACATGCAGACGTATCTCGTGGAGTGGGTGGGCCAGCGCGCCCTGCAGGACCTGCGCCTCCAGATCTTCACGCACCTGCAGAAGCTGTCGATCGGCTTCTACTCGCGCAACAAGGCGGGCGTGGTGATCTCGCGGCTCACGAATGACGTGGAGGCGCTGGACCAGCTCGTCACCGACGGCGTGACCACGCTCTTCTCGGCCAGCCTGACGCTGATCGGCACCGCCGCGATCCTGCTCGTGCTCGACGTGAAGCTCGCGCTGATCACGTTCCTCACCTTCCCGGTGCTGCTGATCGGCAGCCTCGTGTTCCGCATCGTGTCGGCGGAGGCGTACCGGCTCACGCGAGAGAAGATCGCGTACGTGACGGCGTACCTGCAGGAGACGCTGTCGGGCATCCGCGTGGTGCGGGCGTTCAGCCAGGAGCGCCGCCACCGCGCGCAGTTCCGTGATCTGAACGAGGAGAACCGCGCGGCCAACATGACGACCGTCTACCTGAACGCGGCGTACTTCCCGTCCGTGGAGTTCCTCTCCGCGGTGGCGACCGCCGCGATCCTCCTCTACGGCGGCCACCAGGTGGTCACCGGGGGCGACGTGACGATCGGTGTGCTCGCGTCGTTCGTGTTCTACCTCAACACATTCTTCGATCCGATCCAGCAGCTCTCGCAGCTCTACACGACCTACCAGGCCGGCATGGCCGCGCTCGACAAGGTGTTCGAGCTTCTCGACGAGGAGCCCGATCTCGTGGAGAGGCCGGACGCGGTGGACCTGCCGAAGGTGCGCGGCGAGATCCGCTTCGATCACGTCTCCTTCCGCTACGGCGACGGCGAGTATGCGCTCAGGGATATAGACCTCGTTGTGCCTCCGGGGCAGACCGTCGCACTCGTGGGCGAGACCGGCGCCGGGAAGTCGACCTTCGCCAAGCTCGTGTCGCGTTTCTACGACCCCACGGACGGAGCGATCCTCATCGACGGCCACGACCTGCGCGAGGTGACGGAGCGCTCGCTCCGCTCGCAGCTGGGTGTGGTCCCGCAGGAGGGCTTCCTCTTCTCGGGAACGATCGGCGACAACATCTCGTTCGGCCGTACCGGCGCAACCGCAGATGACGTCCGTGCGGCGGCTCGCGCGGTGGGCGCCCACGAGTTCATCGAAGGGCTGCCGGAGGGATACGACACGGAGGTGGGCGAGCGCGGCGGCCACCTCTCGGCCGGGCAGCGACAGCTCGTGGCGTTCGCCCGAGCGGCGATCGCCGACCCGCGGATCCTGATCCTCGACGAGGCGACCTCGAATGTGGACGTGCAGACCGAGGCGAAGATCGAGCACGGTTTGCGCCGGCTGCTGGCCGGGCGGACAGCGATAGTGATCGCCCACCGGCTCTCGACGATCCGAGGTGCGGGGCGCATCGTGGTGCTCGAACACGGCCGGATCGTCGAGCAGGGGACGCATGAGGAGCTGCTCGAGCACGACGGCGCGTACGCGCGGCTGTACCGCGACTGGGCGGAGCAGGCGGCGGCTTAGGCGGTCTCATCGGGCTCTCGCCGGAGCCGGACAACGTTGCGGCCGGCGAAGTTCTCCGTCTGGCTGTGGCAGTTGGGGCAGAGAAGCTGGAGGTTCTCGAGGCGGTTGTCGCGGCCGTCGCCGTTCACGTGATGAAGCGCGAGCGAGAGCGGCTTGCCCTGCCACTCCGAGATGCCGCACAGCTCGCAGCGGTCGTCCTTGAGCCGCTCACGAAGAAGTGCCCGTTTGACGGTGCCCCGATGCTGAACCTGATCGAACGTGAGGTATGTGACCGCCGGAAGCCGCTGAGGCCGCGAACGCACCGCGCCGCGAGCGACCGCATCCATGCACGTCTTGCGGGCAAACCCGAAGTGCCGCTGGCACTCAGTTATCGAATGCCCGGCGTCGTAGTAGCGCTGAATCTCGTCCCAGTTGTAACGGCGGTTGCATTTTGAGTTCGAGGGCAGCCCCAGCGCCTTGGCGTGGTAGGTCACGGTCGGCTTCGTGATCCCGAGCTCGCGCGCGACCGCGGATCTGGATAGACCGGCCGCACGCAGCAGCCGAACCGCCTCGCGGGTCTTCTCAGGGGCCTTCCGTGACACGAACGTATGTTCGCATCAAGTTCGGACGGAACGGTCGACTATGTTGTTTGTGCTCGCCGGTGACGGCAGCTACGCGTGGCTACAATCCCGCGAGCCATATGGGAGAGACTTTCCCATATTGTCGGTGGGGAATGGTGTAATTGGCAGCACGGCGCACTCTGGATGCGTTAGTTCAGGTTCGAGTCCTGATTCCCCAGCTACCAACCTGCGCCGCCCGGAGGGCGAGGCGCGGGCCTAGACCTCAGACAGATCCGTCGCCTCGTCAGCCAGCTGCTGGCGCTCCGGCACGATCTTCTCCTTGATGAAGCGGCGGGCGTGCTCCAGGTCCTCCGAGCGTCCCACGGTGAGCGCCGCCTTCACCGTGCCGTCCTCCCCGAGGTAGAAGACGGTGAAGTCGGCGTCGTCGAGCGACCCGCGCATGACGGTCTCCCCCGAGCCGGGCCCGACGTACTCGTAGCTCACCCAGTCGGCGAGGTCCGAGAAGAAGTAGGGCACGACGTCGTGCGGGGTGGAGCGTCCGAGCATGTTCACCGCGGCGGTCTGGCCGTGGTTGAAGGCCACGTCCCAATGCTCGATGCGCATGTGCGAGCCGTGGATGATGCTGTCGTACTCGCACATGTCGCCCGCGGCCCAGATCCCCGGCGCGGAGCTCTCGAGCGTCGCGGAGCACTTCACCCCACCCGCATCGCCGATCTCGAGTCCCGCCGCCTTCGCCAGTGTCACGTCCGGGCTCACGCCCGCTCCGATTACCACGCACTCGGCCGGCAGCTCCTTCCCCGACTTCGTGACCACCTTCGTCACGCGTCCATCGGACCCCTCGAAACGAGCGAGCTCGTCGGCCCCGTTCACCTCGATCCCATGATCCTCGAGGATCCCCTGGAAGAAGCGCCCGACCTCCTGCCCGTAGAAACGCTCGAGCGTGACGTCCTCCATCATCACCAGCGAGCACTTCTTCCCGAGCAGGGTGAGCGAAGCCGCCACCTCGGTGGCGATGTAGCTGCCACCGATCAGCACCACATGCTCCGCCTGCTCCGCGTCCTCCCGGATCGAGGCGCTGTTGCCGAGCGTGCGCAGATAATGGATCCCGTCGAGGTCACAGCCGTCCACGCTCAAGCGCTTCACGTTGGCGCCCGTGGCGATCAGCGCCTTGTCGAACGACACCTCCTCGCGCGTGGATAGCTGCGCCATGCGCTCCCCCGGATCGAGCTTGAGCACGCTGGTGCGGGTGAGCACCTCGACGTTGTTCTCCTGCCACCAGTCGGCCGGGTTCACAAGCGTGTCCTCGCGGGACTCCTTGCCCTGCAGGAAGCCCTTCGAAAGCGGCGGCCGGTGGTACGGCAGGTCCGGCTCGCGTCCCACCAGGAGGATCGAGCCGTCCGCGCCTCCGTCGCGCAGCACCTGAGCGCAGTTTCCGGCGGCCAGTCCCCCGCCGATCAGCAGGTAGTCGACCGTCCGGTCCGCCATCAGGCCGCCTCGGCGGGAGGCTGGAAGCGGTCGGTGATCTTCGTCTCGAGTCCGGTGTCGAGCACGATGAGCACCTCGTCGCCCGCTTCGATCACCGAGTCAGCGAGCGGGACGAAGCCGGTGCCGTGACGGAGGATGGCGATTGCAAGCGACCCGTCGGGAAGTCCGAGGTCCTTGACCATGGCGCCCGCGGCGGGCGAGCCCTCGGCCACCTCGATCTCGATGATCTCCAGGCGCTCCTGCGGGAGGTCCAGGAGATGGAGGAATCCGTAGCGCGGCACCTCGTGCTCGATGAGCCGCAGGATCAGATCAGTGGCGGATACAGCCGGCTTGATCCCGAGCAGCTCGAAGTGCTGGAGGTTGCGCGGGTTGTTGCAGCGTGCGATCACGCGCTCCACGCCGTACTTCTCGCGCGCCACCTGACAGATGAGGATGTTGTCCTCGTCGTCGCCGGTGACGGCGATCACCATGTCAGCGCGCGCCACGCCCGCGCGCTCGAGCACCCACAGCTCGGATCCGTCGCCGTAGTGAACGGCATGCTCGAGCTCCTCCTCGACCATCGCGAAACGTGACGGCTCGGACTCGATCACCGTCACTTCATTCCCCTTGCCGATCAGCTCGCGAGCGAGGTTCCAGCCGACCTTCCCGGCGCCCACGACGACTATGTACATCGCCTACCCCTTCACCTCCGCGCGCACCGCGTTCTGGAGCATGTCGATCGCGACGGCCGTCGGGCATACGGTGCTCAGCCCCTGCTGGCTGTACCACTCCGCGCGCGCCGGATCCAGCACGCGCACAACCACAGTTGGCACGTTGAAGCGCCGCTTTGCGATCTGCGCGATCACCAGATTGGTGTTGTCCCCGTCCGTGGCGGCCACAAACGCGTCCGCCCTCTCGATCCCCGCCTCGAGCAGCGCGTCTATCTCGAGCGCGGTGCCGACGGTGAAGGAACCGCCGAGATCCTCCCAGGCCTGGTCCTGGTTCTTCTCGAGCAGCGCAAGAGCCTCCGCGTCCTCGTCGAGCACCGACACCTCGTGCCCGTCTTGGAGCATGCTGCGGGCGACGGTGGAGCCGACCCTGCCGCAGCCGACGATGAGAACAAACACAGCGTCCACAATACCGTTGCCAGGGCGCGAATTGCTTCCGCGGACGCTGAGAGTTGCGGAATTGCGGCGTTGCGGAAATTGCAGGGCGGTCTCCGCTTAGGGTGCGACTCCTTCCCTGATCCCCTCCTCCCCGCTCGGCGCGGCCGTGAGGATCACCCTGCAGGGAGCCTTCTCCACGATGTAGCGGGTCATCTCGCCCACGAAGCGCTCGCGGGGTCCGCCTCGGCCGCCGAGCAGGGCGCCGCCTCGTACGCGGCTCGGCTGCTCCGCCGCGACCACGATGGCGTCCACGCCGCGTCGGCGCGCCTCCTCCACGATGCCGGCCCCCACCGAGCGGGCGCGCACCACGGCTGTGGCCACCTCCACGCCCTCGTACTCCTCCCCCACCTCTTTCGCGCGCGCGAGGGCTCGCCGGGCGAGCGCGATGCGGTCGTCGGGCACGCGCGCGTCGAGCGGCAGCGACATCGGCACCTCCAGCACGTACAGCGCCTCGATCACCGTGCCGCCCTCCCCCGGCTCGCCCTCCTCGGACGCAAGCCGGCCGGCGGTGCCGACGATGTCGTCGTCGAGCGGGTCGCCGAACACGGGCACCAGGATGCTTCCGTACTCGACCTCCGGCGGCTCGTAGAGCGCCGCCGCCGGAATGGTGAAGCGCCTGCGCAGAGACTTGCCCTGGCTCTTCCGGTAGACGACGTACAGCACGATCCCGCCCGCCATCCACGCGCTGCCCACATAGCGGGCACCGGCGTGCAGCACGAGGACGCTGATCCAGGCGAGGAAGGACACGAGCGCCCCGAGCAGGGCCGGCGCTGGCACCGAGCGCCCGCGGAACTCGAACGACAGCGGCACCTTGAACTGGCGCTCGAAGTCCGGCTCCCTGAAGCGCAGTGCGACGATCGACAGGTGCGCGATGGTGAACGCGAGCATCGCGCCGTAGGCGAAGATGCCGGCCATCTCCTTCAGGTCCAGGGTCACGACCAGCACGAAGGAGAGGACGCCCGCGATCAGGATCGCCATGAACGGCGCCGGCGGATCGCCGTGGAGCCTCCCGAGCGCGCTCGGGATCTGGCGGTTCGTGGCGAGCGAGTAGGAGAGGCGCGAGAGCCCGAGCATCTGCCCGTTGAGCGCGGTGACCAGCACCAGCGCCGCGGTGATGCCCACGAGATAGCGGAGGAGGTGCGCCAGCCAGTCGGGCGGCACGTACTGGGTCACCACGCCAAGCACCGGCGCCTCGAGGTACGTGCTTCCAAGCGCCGTATGGCCGTCCACAACGGGCACCGCCATCAGCGCGATGATCGACACGGACACGAACCACACCAGCACGGTGACCGTGCCCAGCACCACCAGGCGACGCAGATCCGGGCCGCGCATCCGCAGCTCGCCCGCAAGGCCGGACGCAGCCTCGATACCCGTCAGCGCCACGGTGGCTATCACGGCCCCCACGAGCAGGTTGCTCCAGGTGGGGGCGCTGCCGAGGTGGATCGAGTCGCTGATCTTCCCGAAGTCGAACACCTTCACCGCCCCCACCGCGACGATCACGAAGGCGAGCGTCAGGTTGAGCAGGCCGAGCCGGAGCACGAAGCGGTAGCGCTCGGCGGAGAGGCCTCGGATGTTGGAGAACACCACCCACGCAATCGCCGCGCCGGCGATCGCGTGTTCGGCGACCTTGTCGTCCATCCAACCGCCGAATGCGGCCAGATAGTGCGCGATCGCGAACGAGCCCATCGCGATCACCAGCAGGTAGTCGAGGATGATCGCCCAGCCGGCGATGAAGCTCCAGAGCTCGTTGAACGCATAGCGCCCGAACGTCGAAGCGCCTCCGCGCTCCGGGTGGAGAGCGTTGCCCTCCACGTAGGTCATCATCGTGATGACGAAGAAGATCGCCGCGAGCAGGAAGACGATCGGCGTCAGCCCGAGCGAATAGCCGGCGACGACACCGAGGATGAAGTACACCGACGATCCGGCCGCTCCCAGTGCGATGGCGAAGATCGCGGGGACGCCGAACCCGCGACGCGGATTCACGTCTTGCCGCCGGGCGGAGTGAGCCGGTTGGCGATGACCACCCGCAGCGCCCCTAGGATGGCGAACGCCACGCCCACGATCACGCCGAGAGCGAGCGGCCCGCCTCCCCGCGCGAGCGTGATGATCACCATGGCGATCCCCAGTACGCAGATGATCGCGCCGACGGCGCGCGTGGACTCCCGATAGGCCCGCTGCACGAGGCGCATGTTAGAACGGCAGGGC
Organism: Thermoleophilaceae bacterium; assembly: GCA_036378175.1. Lineage (GTDB taxonomy): Bacteria > Actinomycetota > Thermoleophilia > Solirubrobacterales > Thermoleophilaceae > JAICJR01. The sequence goes on along the minus strand of DASUWY010000029.1, from coordinate 1,984 downwards.
GGCGGTCCCTGGGGGATCAGGCGGCCGCGACCGGCCGCCGCTCCGCGACCTTCGCGGGCGCGGACCCGTTCGGCAGCGCCTCGATGATCACACGGCACGGCCGTTCTGCGAGCACCGTCTCGAGCGTGCGGCCGAAGAGCGACCCCGCCGGGCGGCGCTTGGGTGCAGTCATCACGATGGCGCGCGCCCGGATGGAGCGGGCCTCCTCCACGATCCGGCGCCCGGCCTCACCGGGCCTCACCTTCTCCCAGTGGCCGGTCACACGCCGGCCTCCGATCACTCGCGCGGAGTCGATCGTGGAGGAGGCGGTGGCCTCCTGCTTGGGCATCGCGGCACCGATCGGCGAGGTGGTGGGCACCGTGATCAGCACCACGACGTGGATGCCCCGGCGCCTGCGCGCCGCGAGCTTGACCGCGGTGGAGACGGCCTCGGGTGAGTAGTCCTCGTCCTCGAACGCCACGAGGATCGACTCGTACTCCACCTCGCGCTCCACCACGGGCCTCGGCACCACCACCTTGGCGGTCTGCGTGAGCGTGAGTCCCTGCTTGCGGCGGTACAGCACGTAGGTGGTGATGCCCACCGCCAGCCAGATCGTTCCGAAGATGAGCGTGGAGATGTTCAGGACCGTGACCACGACCCACGCGATCCCGGTGCCGAGCCCTCCGCCGATCGCAAACAGCGGCCACTGCCGCCCCGCGATCTTGATCTGGCCCGGCCCGCGGTACGGCCGCTCGCGATCGGGTTCCTTCGCGCGCAGCTTGATCACCGCGAGGTGCGCGATCGTGAACGACAGCATCGCGCCGAACGCGTACATCTTGCCGAGGAAGTCAGCCTGCCCCGGCAGGATCGTGAGGATCGCGATGATGCCGAACACGATGATCGCGATGTACGGGGTGCGGTACTTCGGGTGGAGCTGACGCAGCTTCTCGGGCAGCTGCCGGTGCTGTCCCATCGAATAGGTGAGCCGCGACACGCCGATCACGCCGGCGTTCGTGGCGATGAAGAGGATGGTGGCCGCGAGGATGCCCACGTAGATCTCCGCCGGCTTCTGCAGGCCGCCCAGGTCGATGTTCTTCACCACGCCCAGGATCGGGTCGGCGGCGTAGGTGGTGGCGAGCTCGGTGTGGCCGTTCACAACCGGCATCGCGGACAGAGCCACGGACGGCAGGAACGCATAGATGGCGATCACCGCGATCACCACGCCCGCGATGGAACGAGGGATCGTGTGGCCGTAGTCGCGCGCCTCCTCGGCCATGTTCGAGATCGTCTCGATGCCGGTGTAGGCGACCATGCCCACGGGGATCGCGATGAGGAAGTTCGAGATCGTGGGGTACGTGCCGAGGTCCACGTTGTGGACGAGCGTGTGCGGGTTGAACACGAGCACGAGCCCGACCACCACCAGCACCAGCTGAGTGGCGAAGTCGGCGAGGGCGAGGAAGATGTTGAGCCCAGCCGCCTCCTTCACCCCAATGATGTTCAGGAGCCCGAGCAGGACCACGACGATGATGCCGCCGATGATGTCGCCGGGCGAATGGTGCAGCGCCGGCCAGAAGACGCTCAGGTAGTGCGGCACGAAGAAGGCCGAGATCGCGACCGTGATGATGTAGTTGAGCATCTGGCCCCAGGCGGCGAAGAAGGACCAGAACTCGTTGAAGGCGTGCCGCGCGAACGAGGACGAGCCGCCGGCCTCCGGGTACATCGCGGTGGCCTCCGCGTAGGTGGCGGCGGTGGCGGCGAAGATCAGGCCGGAGATGAGGAACACCACCGGCGTCATGCCGAGCGCCAGCACCGCCACGAGCCCGAGCGCGTAGTAGATCGAGCTGCCGACGTTGCCGTAGGCGGTGGAGAAAAGGGCGCCCGTGCCGAGCACACGCTCGAGCGCCTGGTGCTTAGGCCTCCGTTCAGCCATCTGTAGGCAAAGCTACTCCGGGCCGCAGGTGGGCGCGAGTGGCTGGTGACTGGTGACTGGACCAGCCACTAGTCA
>DASUWY010000028.1 GCA_036378175.1 Thermoleophilaceae bacterium | reverse complement strand
GACGCGATCGCGCTTGCCGGCGCGCACGGTGTCGTTCCCGCCTCCACAGCGCACCATGTCGACGGAGCCGCGGCGTACCCGGACCGTGTCGTTGCCGTCGCCGGCCAGCACCGAGTCACGGCCTGCCGTGCCGCCGATCGACTCGGCCCGGCGACTGCCCCAGATGCGTATGCCGCGCGCGCGGGCGCACTTCGACAGGTCCGCGCTCACGCACACCTTCGTGGGAGCCGACGGGATGTTCGGATCGAGCGTCGCCCGCAGCGTCCGCGTGCCGCCCCGGTTCAGGGTGAGATGTGCCACGCCGGATGCATCGGTGGTTGTGCTCGCGCCGCCGCCGGTGACCGTCGCGCCCTCCACGGCGCGCTTCACACCGGCGCTGTCGTACGCGGACACAGTTGCGTCGAACTGCTGACCCGGCTTTACGCGGGCCGGTGCGCTGAGCTCGAGCTCATCGCCGCTGTTGCCCGCGCCCAGCTCGACGAAGACCCAGAGGACGTCGTCGCCCGGCTTGACCGCGAACTGGTCGGCGCCGATCTGCGCCTCGACGTGGTTCACCTTGTACGACCAGAAGTTGGTGCTGCCAGTCGCGTTGGAGCCGCCAATGCCGCAGACGAACAACCCGAGGCTGAACTCGTCGCTGACGAGCAGCGGGTCGAGCCTCCGGTTGACGAGCCAGCCGTCGACGAGCGCGCCGAGCGCCGTCGTCCCGTTCAGCTTCTTGTTCTTTCCCGAGCCGTTGCAGCTCGGCGGCTGCTTCGCGGTCTTGATCCTGGTCGAGTCGGTCTGATAGCGGTCGGCCGTCAGGTTCCGGCCATTCGCCCCCTCGACGCGCAGGTCGACGGGGATCGACGCAACAGCCGCCGGAGCGGCCACCGCGCACAGGCAGCACACCGTGGCGGCGGCGGAGAGAACAGGTCGCATGTGAGAGACACCCTTTCCTCGAGGGTCGTTATGGGCTGGGCCGGAGTCAGGTCTCCTGGCTTCGAGCTCCACGCCGCGCCTTCCCGGCGAGCCGTCCGCTCCCCAGTGGCTGCATGCGACGCATCAACGCCCGTTCACAGTGGCGGGACCGCGCGGGCTTCTCACCCGACTTCCCTGGCCACCGGCCGTCTGAGCCCGGGCAGCATATCCCACCGAGGCAGAGTTCCCGACGGTCGCTAAAATCGCACGCCGCAGCTCGCCGCCATCGTCTAGGGGACTAGGACGCCGCCCTCTCACGGCGGAAACCGGGGTTCGAATCCCCGTGGCGGTACTTAAAAGCCCTGCATATGCGGGGTTTTTCTGTGTCGGGGCAAACGCAGGGGAAGTTCGGAGCCCTGCGGGAGGGCAGGAGCCCCGCCTTCACGCGGAGCGGAAGTCGGCGAGCGCGGTGACGTCGAAAGGCCCGCCGCACTCGACGGGCCTCTCGCGTGTCTCCTGCGGTCCTGGGTTACGGGACGTTGTTGCCCCCTGGGTTGGGCACGCCGCCGCTTGTCGGGATCTCGTCGCCGCCCTTGTTGCCGGCGGTGTACGAGTTACCCGGGTCACCGCCGTAGCAGTGCTCGCCTGCCACGAACGTGATCGGGTCACTCCCGTTGCCGTTGCCCGAGTTGCACTTCTGCTTGGGCGGCGGCGGTGGTGGACAGGTCCACGCCCCTGCGGTGGCGGGTACGACGGTGGTTGCGCCTAGCACTGAAATCGCGCAGGCCGTCGCGATGCGTCTGTCGAGTCTCACATCTCCTCCTTCGAGTCGATGACAGATCGCTCGTTTGAGGTACCCCAGATGAGGTGTCCACATGCGCAAGTTGGCACGACGAACCTCTGCGACTTTTGCGCGGCTGGCCGCGCTGTGCCGCCGCGGCAGCGGGCCGTTCGCGCGGTGCGGATGAGAGGACTCGAATCTCCGCGGGGTTACCTCACACGGACCTGACCTACCGGTAGGGACTCAGTAAGCCTTCTGACACTGCGCTTGACGGAGAGCCCGACCAATCTGAGATTGGACCGAGCCAGTGTTGCGTGGCGCTGGCGTATTAGCCCACACCGGGCCTTCGCGCCCACTGAACAAGGAGTTTGGATGTCCTCTCGCACAATCGCGCTCGCCGCGGCGGCCCTCACTGCCGCCGCCGTCGCGACACCCGTTCTGGCTCAGTCGAGTGGCGGCGGTCAGACGATCACGTTCCGGGAGCTCGACAAGGGCTCGCGCTTCGCGTATATCGACAATGCGCCGCGCAACAAGCCGCATCGCAGGCCGGTCTTCTCGGTCGGCGACCAGTTCGTGCTCGGGAACCCGCTCGCCGACGACAGCGGCAAGATCGGCGAGCTGCGCGCGACCTGCACGCTCACCAAGAAGGCGCCCGCAAGCAACAGCGGTGTCAACCAAGGACACCCGTTCTGCACCGGCGCGTTCGTGCTGAAGGCCGGCACGCTGTTCGTCGAGACGGTCGACAGCGGCGCGAAGACGACGAACGGTGCCGTCGTCGGAGGCACCGAAGCCTACGTGGGCGCGCGCGGGACGTTCACGTCGACCAATACGAAGACGGGCGCCACCGACGTGGTGAACCTGCTGCCCTGACACGCGGGAGCGATGCTCGCGGCGCTAGCCGCGAGCATCGCCCAACGATCGGTGCCCGGCGGGCATTCCGGACGCGCCGCTTCCGGACGTCCACCGATGAGTCCGTCCGGGCTGACTCTCGCGGGGTTCAGGCCGGCGATGAGCGGGCGTCGACGACCGCTTGGCATGCCTACCAGGGCCGCGCGGAAATCTCGGTTGGAGTCATGCCGTCGGCCTTCGGCGCGCGGCGTGCACGTAGGCGAGTGGACGCGGATCGCGCCATCGCGATTGGACTGCGCGCCAAGTGTGCGGCGTGCGCGGCGCGACTTGCGAGGCGGATCGTCTGCCTCCGGGCGGCCGCGCGATGTCGGTCCTCGACCTGAGCGGTGGCGAGCGCTCGAGCGAGAGCGGGATGCAGCATTTGAGCCTCCTCCATTCAGAGCGCGAATTTGCCTTTCGCGTGTTCTGACCCCGCGTGTGGGAGAAACTCGCCGACGAATTTTCAAGCGTCGGTGGTGTCCCAATGGTTGTGAGCCGCGATGCGACACTTCGCTCGTGAACGACTGCGCTTCGATCCGTGGTCGTGCGGGCGACCAGCAGGCGTTCGCGGCGCTCACGGACCCCTACCGGCGCGAGCTGCAGTTGCACTGCTATCGGATCCTCGGGCAGGTGCAGGACGCCGAGGACGCGGTGCAGGAGACGCTCCTCTCGGCGTGGCGTTCTCTGGAGTCGTTCGAGGAGCGCTCGACACTGCGTTCCTGGCTTTATCGGATCGCAACGAACCGCTGTCTGAACATGCTGCGCGACAGCGGTAGACGCCCCGCGACGACGTCCGCGGTGCCATCAGGCCCCCCGGAGCCGACCCGCTACGGCGAGCTGCTGTGGCTCGAGCCCTATCCCGACGCCCTGCTCGAAGGCATCATCGACACCGCGGCCGGTCCGGAGGCCCGCTATGAGACCCGCGAGGCGGTGTCGCTCGCGTTCCTCACCGCGCTTCATCGCCTCCCGCCCCGTCAGCGCGCCGTGCTCGTGCTCCGCGACGTGCTCGGGTTCTCCGCCACTGAGGCCGCCGCGATGCTCGATACCACCCCGACATCGGTGAACAGCGCGCTCATCCGCGCCCGCGCGACGGTCGAGGAGCGCGGGCCGCGGGCGCACGACCGAGCGCCGCTGCCGCGATCAGCGGGGGAACACGAGCTGGTCGCGCGCTTCGCGGACGCATTCGAGCGGGGAGAGGTGGAACCGATCGTCGCGCTGCTGGCGGAGGACGCGTGGTGGACGATGCCGCCGGAGCCTTACGGGTACCAAGGCCGCGACGCGATCAAGCAGTTCATCGCCCATGCGTTTGCCACGCGGGAGACCCCCCGCCGCCTAATCCCGACCCGGGCCAACTCCCAACCCGCATTCGGCCAGTACGTCAAGGACCAACACACCGACGTCGGCCGCGCGGCCTCGCTGCTCGTACTGACTCTCGACGGCGACCGCATCTCGCACATCACCCGCTTCGCGCCGACCAGTGCCCTACCGCACTTCGGGCTCCCCCGAACCATTCCCTGGTAGCCGCTCGCTCAGCGGTGGAACGAGACCTGCTTCGCCCTCCGAGCAGGGGCGCCGCGGCCTCGACGCCGCAGTGGGCCCGGATCGCTCGAAGGCGCTGCATTACGCTTCGCGCCGTGCACCGGCTCCTCGTGCTCTATCCGCCGCCCACGGACGCTGACCACTTCCGAAGCTACTACGAGGACACGCACCTCCCGTTGGCGGCCAAGCTTCCCGGCCTGCGCGGTTATCGCTACAGCTTCGACGTGGCCGCAGCCGAGGGCGAGTCTCCGTATTTCTGCGTTTCGAGGCCGACTTCGACGATGCGGCCGCGCTGAGCGCAGCGCGCGCTTCCCCCGAGGGCCAGGCGGTGCGCGCGGACATCCCGAACTACGCCACCGGCGGCGCGGTTGTGCTCGACTACGAGCTTCGCGCCGGCTGAGCCACCAGGCTGGACGACCGTCCGCACCGCGCCGGTACTGAGCGAGGAGCGGTGCTGAGGCAGTCGAGCACAGGCCTGGCACGGCGTGTGGGACGATCCTCACGTGGCCCTCGACGGCGAAGCTGGCCCCAGCCAGGCCGCCCCCGCCCGCGACAGTGCGCTCGAGACGCTTCCAGGTGAGTCCCGATGGCCGCCGGTGGTCGCGGTGCTCGCGTTCATGGCGCTCAACATCGCCCTGCGCGTGTGGATTCCGCACGGGGGACTCGCGCACGTCTGGTGGCTCGTTCCGTCGCTCGAAGCCCTATTCGTGGTGCTGCTGCTCGCCAGCCATCCCTCGGGGGTCAGGGAGCACCGGCGACTCCGGCGTCTGTCGCTGATCCTCATCGGCCTCCTGCTTGCGGCGACGTTGGGGTCAACAGCACTTCTGGTGCGCGACCTCATAAATGGCAGCGGCGTCAGCAACAAACCCAGCGAGCTGCTCGCCTCCGGGGCGATCGTATGGCTTGGGAACAACCTCGCGTTCGCGCTTCTCTACTGGCTGATAGATGGCGGAGGTCCGATTGCCCGATCGACGCAGTCGAGGCCGGTGGACTTCGCCTTCACGCAGCAGTTGAGCCCAGAGATCGCCCCAGCCGGCTGGCGGCCCGTGTTCCTGGACTACCTGCACCTCGGCTTCACCAATGCCACCGCCTTCAGCCCAACCGACGTGATGCCCCTCACCCACCGCGCGAAGTTCGCGATGGTCGTGCAGTCCACCGTTGCCATCGCGCTGTTCGGACTCGTTGTCGCGAGGGCCGTCAACGCGTTCACTTAGACGATCGAGCTGAACAGCTCGAAGGCCACCCCCAGCAGCGGCAGCGCGAACCGCGCAACCACGATCGCCGCGTCATCGCGCGGAGAACGGAACCAGCGCAGCGCGGCCGGCAGCCGCGCTTCACCCGCTACTGCACGCCCGGCGATCCGGGGTCGCTCAGTACCACCTGCCGCGTACAAATCCCCCGAAGGCGATCAGGCCGATCAGGGCGATTATCAGTCCGAGCCAGAAGCTCCAGATGATCATCACGACGATCCCCACGATCACGATGATGCCGCCGGTGGAGATCCCGCCGACCGCGCGACCGCGGCGTTCCGGTGTAGCCACAGCTCCTCCTTCTGTGCTGGCTTTGACTGCGGTTCTACCCGTGGGAGGGGAAGCGACACCCCCGCGGCATCCACGGAGCCGCTACTGCGGAGTGGCTGAGGAGCGCCAGGCGAGCATCAGCCCGTCGCCCACCGTGAGCAGCACGTTGTGGGTCCGCTCGTCCGCCCGCACGCGCTCGTTGAACGCCACGATCCCCCTCGCCGAGTCGTCCTCGCGGGGATCGAGCACCCGCCCACTCAGCAGCACGTTGTCCGCGACGATCACGCCGCGCGGCGAGAGCAGAGGCACCGCCGCCTCGTAGTAGTGAACGTAGTCGGGCTTCCATGCGTCGATGTAGACGAGGTCGAGTGCGGGCGCAAGCCGTCCGATCTCCTCGCGCGCGTCACCCTCGATGAGCCTGATCCGGCGGCCCACGGGGCTCGCCGCGAAGTGCTCGCGCGCGATCGCGGCATGCCCCGCGTCGCGCTCGATGGTGATGAGCTCGCCATCGTCGGGCAGCGCCTCCGCCATGACGAGCGCACCCACTCCCGTGAACGTGCCCACCTCCAGCACGCGCCGAGCGCCCGAGATCTTGATCAGCGCCTGAAGCAGGCGGCCCTCCGGCACCGCGGTCATCATGCCGGGCGAGGGCATCTCGTCCCGCGTCTGCCGCGCCGCCTCCGCGAGCGGGCCGCTGAACGCGCTCGTGTGCGCCAGCGCGTAGTCCTCGATCCGGCTCACGGCTATTGGCTCCCGCTCGGGGCGTGCTCGCCGCTCGTCTGGATCAGCGTCCGGTGAGCGAACGTGAGCTTGACCGTCGGCCTGCAGCCGATCAGCTCGTAGCCGGCGTTCTTGAGCAGCGCGAGCAGCCGTTTGGCCTCTTGGACCGTTGCCGTGTGGTGAAGTTGAACGCACAGGACCTTCACGCCGAGCCCTGCGAGGTCGTACGTGGGCAGCAGCTCATACTCGAGCCCCTCGATGTCGATCTTGAGCAGGTCGAGCTTGTCATCGCCGTGCTGTGCCATGAGCGACTGCAGGGTGCGACCGGGAATCTCCACGTAGTTGTCGCTCTCGTAGAGGTCGGCCGCCGAGACCGACCGGCTGTGCCGGACGTTGGTGACCTGCATCCGCAGCGGCCCGTCCGAGCCTGCCAGCGCGGCCTGCTCGAGCGTGAGCCGCGGTTCGGTCGCAGCGGTTTCTTGAAGTTCCTCCACGAAGTGCGCCACCGCCTCGAATGAACGCACGCGCGCATCCCAGCGTCTGATCAGCTCGAGCTCGAAGCTGATGTCCGCCCCGGTGCCGACGCAGTAGCAGAGCCAGCCGCGTCCGATGTGATCGACGGGGAGCATGTAGCCGCCGTACGGAGTTCCCACGTCAGCCAGCCCGCTGATGGGCACCCGCGACTGCCTCGACATGCGCAACTGGAACCACCGGCGCCGAATCCCGCGCCTGATCCTGTGGGGTGCGAGCCTGGCCAAGAGCCGTGACACTCGGTTCACTGGGTACCCACCTCCTCCCGTGCGGCCTGCACCGCGGTTTCGTGGACAAACGTCACGTCCGAGACATTGCGATAGACGGGCAGGTAGCCTTGGGCTCGGAGCGCCTCGGTTGCCTTGAACGCAGCGGCCGCCGGTCGCGACCACGTGAACTCCACGAGCAGCACCCGCGCGCCGAGCTCCGCCGGCTTGATGCTCTCGAGGAGCTCGTACTCGAGCCCCTCCACCGCCAGCTTGATCAGGTCGATCCGCTCGTGCCCGAACTCCCTCATCAGCGAGGGGAGAGACCTCATGGGCACTTCAACGGTCTCGCCCGTCCCCTCGAGGTCACCGGTCGACAGCGCCATGTGAGCGGGATCCGCAGACCGGTACAGACGCGAGGTGCCGTCCTGCGGTCCCACCGCCACCGGCAGGAACGAGAAGCGCTCCACGCCGGCGGCCGCCTCTCGGACGTACGGCTCGGCCTCCGGGGCCGGGTCGCACGCGAACACCTCGCAGCCGTACCTATCGATGAGCGCGAGGTCGAAGGTGATGTCGCGCCCGGTGCCGATGCAATAGCACGTCCAATCGGGCGTGATCACGCCGTCTGGAATGCCGTAGCCGCCGTAGCCGCTGCCGAGGTAGACGATCGGCCACGGCGAGGGCTCGAGCTGCAGCCGCGTTATTCGCCGGCTGAAGAGCCGCCAGCGCAGGCTTGCGCGGATTCGCGTGAGCGTTCGGCCTCGCCCGCTCATCGTGCGCTCCCGCTTGGCCTGTCCGTGAGATTCACGTTTTGTGCTCCTTTGTTCGAGATCCATCGGTGCCCGGGGGTTTCCGGCGCGGTCCAGCGGACGCCTCGGAGAGAGGCGCCCAGCCGGATCTCAAAGCTGGAGCACGACAGGTCTGACGGGACCGGCGCGAGCGGCGGCTACCGGCCGACGCGAAGGGCGCCACGAGGTCGTACCGGTCGCCGTCCGGTAGGAGAGCCGCGGAAGGCTGAGCACCGCCACGGCCACCGCGGCCGCGACCGAGAACGCGAGGCCGCCGCGCTCCTGCGCCGACGGAAGAAGCGCTGCAAATGGAGGGGATTCATCCCTTTTCCAACCGTCAGTTCGACACCTGGACCACCGGGCTAGCCCCACGGCGAGCGATGGTACCGGAGCGCGTGGTCGTCGCCCGCTCACGCTCCGGTACCCACGCGCCTGCTCAGCGCAACTGCTGGATGCGAACCAGGTTGCCCGAGGGGTCGCGGAAGGAGCAGTCGCGGATGCCGTAGGGCTGCTCGGTGGGCTCCTGCACGACCTCTGCGTCGCTCGCCTGCAGCCGCTCGAACGTGGCGTCGAGGTCGGTGGTCGCCAGGTTGATGCTGGCGAATGTCCCCTTGGCCATCATCTCGGCGATGGTGCGCCGCTCCTCGTCCGTGATGCCGGGACTGGCCTCCGGCGGATAGAGGACGATCGCCGTGTCCGGCTGATCCGCGGGTCCGACGGTGATCCAATGCATCCCGCCGTACTCCACGTCATTCCGCACCTCGAAGCCGAGGGTGTCGCGGTAGAAGGCCAGCGAGGCGGCCGCGTCGTTATGGGGAAGCATGCTTGAGTGAATGTTGATGTTCATGGCGGCGATGCTAAGTACCGGTTGGCGCGTTGGCTTCTCGATTCCTGATCGGTTTCGTCACCTGCTTTGCCACGCACGGAGGCACGCCGGCCATGTCGCCCGCGGCGTCACGCCGGTAGCTGCTGGGCGACATGCCCACCAGCTCGGTGAAGCGGGTGCTGAAGGTGCCGAGTGAAGAGCAGCCCACCTCGAAGCAGACCTCGGTGACGCTGAGCTCGCCGCGGCGCAACAGCGCCATCGCGCGTTCGATGCGCCGCGTCATCAGGTAGCTGTAGGGGGACTCGCCGAAGGCCGCGCGGAACTGGCGGCTGAAGTGACCCGGCGACATGTGCGCGTCGCGCGCGAGCGCTTCCACGTCGAGCGGCTGCGCGTACTCGCGGTCTATCCGGTCCCTCACGCGGCGCAGCAGAGCCAGGTCGCTCAGGTGCTGCGCCGCGCCGTTCCGGGACCTCGTGCTCACACGAGGTCGAAGCGGTCCAGGTTCATCACCTTGTCCCACGCGGCCACGAAGTGGCGAACGAACAGCTCGTTCGAGTCGTCGCACGCGTATTCCTCCGCGATCGCTCGGAGCTGCGAGCTCGAGCCGAACACGAGGTCCACCGCCGTGGCGGTCCACTTGACCTCGCCCGTGGCCCGGTCGCGGCCCTCGTACAGCCCGCCCGACGAGCCATTCGACGACGCCTGCCTCCACTCAGTCCCCATGTCGAGAAGGTTGACGAAGAAATCGTTCGTCAGGACCTCGGGACGGTCCGTGAACACGCCGTGCTTCGACTGCTTGTGGTTGGCGCCCAGCACCCGCATCCCGCCCACGAGCACCGTCATCTCGGGGGCCGTCAGCGACAGCAGGTTCGCCCGCTCGATGAGCTGGGTCTCCGGCGAGAGCGGCTGCCGGGGCTGCATGTAGTTGCGGAAGCCGTCCGCCTTCGGCTCGAGCACGGAGAAGGAGTCCGCGTCCGTCTGCTCCTGGGAGGCATCCGTACGGCCAGGAGCGAAGGGAACCGTCACGTCCACGCCGGCGTTGCGAGCCGCCTGCTCGACCGCGGCGCACCCACCCAGGACGATCAGGTCCGCGAGCGAGACGGTGCCCTGGAAGTCCCGCTGGATCCCTTCGAGTACGGGCAGCACCTTCGCCAGCTCGTCCGGCTCGTTCACGTCCCAGTCCTTCTGCGGCTCGAGGCGGATCCGCGCGCCGTTCGCGCCGCCGCGCTTGTCGGTGCGGCGGAAGCTCGCCGCCGCGCCCCAAGCGGTGCGGACCAGCTGCGGAATCGACAGACCCGACGCCAGGATCTTCTCCTTGAGGTCTGCGATCTCGGCCTCGCCGATGAGCGGATGATCCACCTCGGGCACCGGGTCCTGCCACAGCTGCGGCTCCGGCACCCACGGTCCGAGGTAGCGCGACACCGGGCCCATGTCGCGGTGCAGCAGCTTGTACCAGGCGCGGGCGAACGCGTCGGCGAGCTCGTCCGGATTCTCGTAGAAGCGCTTGGAGATCGGCCCGTAGATCGGGTCGAGCTTCAGCGAAAGGTCCGTGGTGAGCATCATCGGCGCGTTGCGCCTGGAGGGGTCGTGGGCGTCCACGACGGTGCCGTCGCCGGCCCCGTCCTTCGGCGTCCACTGGTACGCGCCGGCGGGGCTCTTGGTCAGCTCCCATTCGTACTTGAAGAGGTTGTCGAGGAAGCCGTTGTCCCACTTCGTGGGCTCGTTGGTCCACGCGCCCTCGAGGCCGCTCGTGATCGCGTCGGCGCCCACGCCAGTGCCCGAGCTGTTCTTCCAGCCGATCCCCTGCTGCTCGATCGGGGCGGCCTCGGGCTCCGGGCCGACGTACTTCGGATCCACCGCGCCGTGCGTCTTGCCAAAGGTGTGGCCGCCGATGATCAGCGCAGCGGTCTCCTCGTCGTTCATCGCCATGCGAGCGAACGTCTCGCGGATGTCCTTCGCCGCCTTCAGCGGGTCGGGCTCACCGTTCGGCCCCTCCGGGTTCACGTAGATCAGGCCCATCTGCACCGCGCCGAACGGCTTACCGAGCTCGCGGTCGCCGCTGTAGCGCTCGTCGCCGAGCCAGGTGTCCTCCGGGCCCCAGAAGATCTCCTCCGGCTCGAAGATGTCCTCGCGGCCGAACCCGAAGCCGAAGGTCTTGAAGCCCATCGACTCCATCGCGCAGTTGCCGGCGAACACGATGAGGTCGGCCCAGGAGATCGTGCGGCCGTACTTCTGCTTGAGCGGCCACAGCAGCCGGCGCGCCTTGTCGAGGCTGGCGTTGTCCGGCCAGCTGTTGAGCGGGGCGAAGCGCTGAGCGCCCTGCCCGCCCCCGCCGCGTCCATCCTCGATGCGGTAGGTGCCTGCGGCGTGCCACGACATCCGGATGAAGAGCGGCCCGTAGTGGCCGTAGTCGGCGGGCCACCACTCCTGCGAGTTAGTCATCAGCTCGAACAGGTCGCGCTTGAGCGCCTCGACGTCGAGCTTCTTGAACTCCTCTGCGTAGTCGAAGTCCGCCGGTTGGGGCTTCGGGAGGGACGAGTTCACGTGGAGGACCTGCAGGTTCGGCTGGTTCGGCCACCAGTCCTGATTGGTCCTCGGGCGCGTCCGCTCCGGAGTCGGGGACTCGATTGCTGGATTCTCGCTCTCGCTCACGGTGTCGGCCACGTCGGTTCCTCCTACTCGCTCACTTGTGTGTTCTGAAGATTCGTTGCCGCGGCAACGCAGTCGGGGCAGCGCCCCCAGTAGACCACCTCGGCCTCGTCGATCTCGTAGCCCGAGTCGTCCGCGGCCGTCAGGCACGGGGTCAGCCCCACGGCGCAGTCCACGTCGACCATCCGCCCGCACGTCCGGCAGACGAGGTGGTGGTGGTTGTCGCCCACTCGGTCCTCATACCGCGCGGGCGAGCCCGCCGGCTGGATGCGGCGGATGATGCCCTTGTCGGCGAGCACCCCAAGCGCGTCGTAAACGGCCTGAAGGGACACCGCGCCGATCTCCTGCCGCACCGCAGCGTCGATCTCGGCCGCCGTGCTGTGCGGCCGCTCCGCCACCGCTCGCAACACACCCAGGCGCTGCGCGGTGACCTGCACGCCGTGGCGGCGGAGAAGAGCGGCTTGGTCGACGGAAGCCATGGACGTGGGGCCAGCGTAGCGGAGTCTGGAGGGAGTCCAGGATTTGATGAATCCCGAGTCCGTTTGGATTGTCGCCGCATTGCCCCTGGGCTTGACCTGGCCCAGTCGGCTCATTAGCCTCGCCTTGTGGATGCCCCGTCTCGCGCCGGGGGCCTCGCAATGACCCTCCGCCTCGCGGCTGTTGTGCTGACAGTCGCCGGGTTTGCCGTTTGGTCCGGCCCGGCGAGAGCGCTGGCGCCCGGGGATCTGGATCCCACGTTCGGCTCCGGGGGCACCGTAACGAGCTCGGTCGGCGGCGATGTGTTCGCAGTTGCGCTGCAACCCGACGGCAAGATCGTGATCGCCGGAAGCAACCGGGACAGCAACGACAAGTCGCAGGCACTGATCGCACGCCTGAACAGCGACGGCAGCTTCGATTCCTCGTTCGGCACAGGCGGCGTGGTGGCGGTCCAGCTGGGCGAGGGCGCGACGAAGCAGTCGGCGGTTGACGCGCTCGCGTTGCAGCCGGACGGAAAGATCCTCACCGGCGGCTACGCCACCGACGCGAGCGGCCACGGCGTGTTCCTGGCGGTCCGCCTGAACGCCGATGGAACCTTTGACTCCTCGTTCGGCACAGACGGCAAGCTGATCACCGCGCAATTCGACGCGGGAATGACACCCGAGTCCGACCTGAACGCGCTGGCGGTGCTGCCGGACGGTGAGATCCTGGCCGGCGGCGACGCGACCGACAGCGACGGGCACACCGCGTTCCTGGTGGTGCGGCTCACATCCGCCGGCAACCCCGACTCGTCATACGCCACCGGCGGCAAGCTGCTGACGCAGCTTGGCGTGGGCTCGAACCGGAGCTCGAGCGTGACGGCGATGTCGCTCCAGCCTGACGGCAAGCCGATCGTTGCCGGCTACGCGACCGACTCGGCCAGTCGTGCCGAGTTCCTCGTAACCAGGCTCAACACCGGCGGCAGCCCTGACGCGACGTTCGCGGGCGGCAGGGTGCTGACACAGCTCGGCCAGGGACCGGCGCCCAGCTCCTCTGCCGACGCGGTGGCCCTGCAGCCCGACGGCAAGATCCTCGCGGGCGGCTACGCAACGGACTCGGCCGGCAACGCGGCGAGCCTCATCGTGCGGCTGGACAACGGTGGGACGTTCGACCCCTCGTTCGCGGCGAATGGTGAACTGCTCGACCAGCTGGTGCCGAGCGGCGGGCCGTTTGTGCCGGCGTCGTTCGTCCGCGGGATCGCGCCCCAGCCAAACGGGAGGATCCTCGCCGCGGGCCGGGCGAACGGCTTCTTCGCCGCCCGGCTGGACGGCGCCGGAGCCTTCGACCCGTCATTCGGGAGCGGAGGCCTGGTGTTCAGCACGCTCGGCCAAATCCGAAGCGTTGCGCTGCAGCCCGATGGCAAGCTTGTCGCGGCCGGCGACGGCACCGACAGCGGAGGGAATGGCTTCCTGATGGTCACGCGCCTAATCGCGGATCTGCCTCCCACCCCCTCCTTCAGCGCCACGCCGAACCCGGCAGCGCCGGGAAAGGTGGTCGCGTTCAACGGCAGCGGCTCGACCGATGACGGCACGATCACGAACTACTCGTGGAACTTCGGGGATGGCGGGAGCGCCAGCGGACCCACGGCGACTCACTCGTACGCGAAGCCGGGCACCTACACGGCGGCGCTCACCGTCCGCGATGACTACGGCCTGAGCGCGGTGGCCACACACGCGATCACCGTGAGTGCGGCGCCTGTCCTCCGGGCCCTGCGCCTGCGTCCGCGATCCTTCCCGGCAGCCGCTCGCGGCGGCAGCATCGCCCGCAGGACCGGTACCACCGTGAGCTACCGCGACTCGGAGGCCGTCACGACGAGGTTCCGCGTCGAACGCGTGCTCCCCGGTCGCAGGAGTGGTCACCGCTGCGTGGCGCCGCGCGCGCGCAACCGCCACGCCAAGCGTTGCGTTCGTTATTCGCGCGTGCGCGGCGGTTTCAGCCACCATGACAAGGCGGGAACGAACCGCTTCCACTTCACGGGCCGGATGCGCCGGCGCAAACTCCCACCCGGCAACTACCGACTCGACGCCACCCCGTCGGCCGGGGGCGCGAAGAGCCACACAGCGCGCACCCGCTTCCGCATCATCCACTAGCGCGAGTCCCGAGCCGCGACTTGCGGCCGAATCCTGGCGCGTCTGCGAGGATTGCGGCCGGCATGACGGCGGCGTCACCGAAATCCTCCTCGAACGGCAGCGCGCCAGCGGAGCACGTTGACGTGCTGATCGTCGGCGCCGGCCTCTCCGGCATCGGCGCCGCAGCGCACCTTCAGGACGCGTTCCCGCAGCGCAGTTACGCGATCCTCGAGGCGCGCGAGGCGAGCGGCGGCACGTGGGACCTCTTCCGCTATCCGGGCATCCGCTCCGACTCGGACATGCACACGCTGGGCTACCGCTTCCGCCCCTGGACGGAACAGAAGGCGATCGCGGACGGACCGGCGATCCTGGATTACATCCGCGACACCGCACGCGATTACGGCATCGATCGCCACATCCGCTACCAGCACAGGGTGGTGCGCGCGGATTGGTCGAGTGAGGACTCGCGCTGGACCGTGGAGGCCACGCGCGCCGACACAGGTGAGACCGTCGAGCTCACATGCCACTTCCTCTTCATCTGCGGCGGCTACTACCGCTACGACCAGGGCTATCTGCCCGAGTTCGAGGGGGTCGACCGGTTCAACGGCCGGTTCTTTCACGCACAGCACTGGCCCCACGATCTCGACTACGCGGGCAAGCGCGTGGTGGTGATCGGCAGCGGCGCCACGGCCATGACGCTCGTGCCGGCGATGGCCGAGCAGGCCGAGCACGTGACGATGCTGCAGCGCTCGCCCACGTATGTGATCTCGCTGCCCGCGATCGACCCGATCGCCGAGTTCCTGCGGCGGAAGCTGCCGGTGCGCACCGCCTACTGGCTCATCCGCTGGAAGAACGTGCTGCTCCAGTGGCTGAGCTACCGCCTCAGCCGGCGGCGTCCCGAGTTCGTGAAGAAGATGATCCGGCACGGGCTCGAGCGCCAGTTGCCGCCGGGCTTCGACATCGACACGCACTTCAAGCCGCGCTACAACCCGTGGGACCAGCGCCTGTGCCTCGTGCCGGACGGCGACCTCTTCAAGGCACTCGGCGGGGGCAGCGCCTCGATCGTGACCGACGAGGTGGAGAGCTTCACCGAGGGCGGCATCAGGCTCCGCTCCGGCGAGGAGCTGCCCGCCGACATCGTGGTGGCGGCCACCGGCCTCAACCTGCTCGCGCTCGGCGGGGTGCAGCTCGCCGTGGACGGGTCGGACGTCGAGATCCCGCAGCGCATGGCATACAAGGCGATGATGCTGGACGGCGTGCCGAACATGGCGTTCACCGTGGGCTACACGAACGCCTCGTGGACGCTGAAAGCGGACCTCACAGCGGAGTACGTGTGCCGGCTGCTGCGCCACATGGACGAGCACGGGTACGACCAGGCGGTGCCGGAGCTGCGCGACCCCACGGTCACCGAGCAGCCGTTCCTCGACTTCGCCGCCGGTTACGTGCTGCGTTCGCTGCACCTCTTCCCCAAGCAGGGGTCGAAGGCGCCGTGGCAGCTCCGCCAGAACTACGCCCGCGACATCAAGACGCTGCGGCACGACCCGATCGACGACGGGGCGATGGTTTTCTCGTCCGCCCGCCCGCGCGGCTCGCAAGAGGGCGAACCGCTCACGCTCGCGGTTTAGCCGCAGCGCGCATCCGGCCGATCCCCGATGTTCCTCGCGCCCCTGGGTGCGAAGCTCGTGGGGAAAGGATCGACATGGAGCCTGTCGTGCGCGGCCTCGAGCTCGAGCGAGTGACGAAGCGCTTCGGCGACGTCAACGCGCTCTGCGACGTGAGCCTGCGGGTGCAGCCGGGATCCCTGCTCGGGTTCCTCGGCCCGAACGGAGCAGGCAAGACGACGGCGATGCGCGCGATATTCGGCCTCGTCCAGCCCGACTCCGGGCGGCTCCTTTGGGACGGCCGGCCGATCGGGATCGACGAGCGCCTTCGCTTTGGGTACATGCCGGAGGAGCGCGGGCTCTACCCGCGGATGCCGCTCGCCGAGCAGCTCGTGTACTTCGCATCGCTGCACGGCCTCGGCGCGGCCGCCGCCCATACAGCCACCGCGAGGTGGCTCGAGCGGCTCGGTCTCGCGGACCGGGCCGAATCGAAGGTCGAGGAGCTGTCGCACGGGAACCAGCAGCGGGCGCAGCTCGCGGCCGCGCTGCTGCACGAGCCCGAGCTCCTCGTGCTCGATGAGCCGTTCGCCGGCCTCGATCCGCTGGCGGTGCGCACGCTTGCCGCCGTTCTGCGCGAGGAGGCGGCGCGCGGCGCCGCGGTGATCTTCTCAAGCCACCAGCTCGAGCTGGTGGAGGACGTGTGCGAGGACGTGGCGATCGTCGATCACGGCCGCATGGTGGCCAGAGGGCACATCGACGAGCTCAAGCGCGCCTCGGCCCGGCGGCGCATCGACATGCGGCTCGCCGGCGCGCCCCGAGGATGGCTGCCGCAGGTGGCGGGCGTCGAGCTCCTCGAGCGGCGCAACGGTGACCTTCGCCTGCTCGCGCGCCGGGACGTGGACCCCGAGGACGTGCTCGACGCCGCGGAGCGGGCGGGCCACGTGATCGAGTTCGGCTACGGCCCGCCGTCGCTGGCTGACCTCTTCCTCGAGCTGGTGGAACGATGAGCGGGCGGCGCGCGATCCGGCTGGTGGCCGAGCGCGAGATCCGCGAGCGCGTGCGCAGCCGTGCCTTCCTCGTGTCAACTCTCGTCCTGCTGCTGCTCGTGGGCGGCTCGACCGCTCTGAGCGGCGCGCTCTCGAAGGACAGGACTTACCGCGTGGCCGTGATCGTGCCGGCCCCGCAGGGTCTCGACGCCGCGCTGCAGCGGAGCGCCAAGCCTCTCGACGCAAAGGTGAAGCTGCGGGCGTTCGTCTCGCAGCCCGCGGCGCGGGAGGCACTCCACCGCAAGCACGTGGACGCGCTGCTGCTTCTCGGTCCGAGCAGCCTCGTGTTTCGCTCGAACGTCGACACCAAGCTCGCCGCGATAGCCGACACCGGCGTGCGCTCGTTCCGCCGCCACCTGCCGCCGGCGCCGGAGCTCCGGACGGCAACCCTTCAGCCGGCCGACACCGGCTCCACTGACGCGGCCATTCTCGTGGCGATGGGCGGAGCGCTCCTTCTGCTCATGTCGCTCGCGGTGTACGGCCAGTGGGTGGTGAGCGGCGTGGTTGAGGAGAAGAACAACCGCGTGAGCGAGCTGCTCCTCTCGACCGTGGAGGGACGGCATCTTCTCGCCGGGAAGGTGATCGGGATCGGTCTCCTCGGCTTCGGTCAGCTCGCGCTCGTGGCCGGGCTCGCCGCCGCGCTTCTCGCGGCCGGCGCATTCGATGCTCCGGCGGAGCTCGGCGGCAGCCTGGCCCTGGTGGTGCCGTGGTTCGCGCTCGGCTTCTCTCTCTACGCGGTGGCGTACGCCGCCGCCGGCGCGCTCGCCTCACGCCAGCAGAACGCCGACACGGCGGGGCAGCCCGTCACCTACACGCTGCTCGCCGCCTATTTCGCCGGCTACGTGGCCGTGTCGGCCGACTCGAGTGGCGCACTCGCGAACCTGCTCACGGTGTTCCCGCTCACCGCTCCGCTGGTGCTGCCGGCGCGCAGCGCCCTGGTGGGCGTGCCGCTGTGGGAGCACGCACTCGCGCTGGTGCTCGTGCTCGTCACGATCTACGGGCTCGTGCGCTTCGCGGGGCGCGTGTACGCGCGCGGCCTGCTCAGCGGATCCGGCGTGAGTGCTCGCGCCGCCTGGCGCCTCACGCGCTGAACAGAGAGACCACGCTCCCGGTGAGCACCGTGAGCGCCGACTCGGTATCGAGCTCGCCCTCCCGAACGGCCTCGGCCGCGGCATGGATCAGCGCCAGCGCGCTCGTCACGAGCCAGCCGGCCGGGACGTCGGTGCGAAATGCGCCCTCGCGCCGCCCGCGCTCCACGAGCCGCGCCAGCACCGCGCGCGCCGACTCGTGCGCGCGCCGCATGGCCTCGGCGCTGAGCTCGGCGGCGGATGCGCGGCCGATGTCCTCGTTGTGGCCGATCTCCTGCCAGCTCGAGGCGACCAGTCGCTGCAGCGCCTCCATCGCCGGGCCGCGTTCCGGCTCGCTCGCCTCGAGCGCGGCGGTGGCGTTGCGCACCGCCCGCTCCACCAGCGCCTCGAGCAGCCGCTCGCGATCCTCGAAGTGGGCGTAGACGGTGGGGCGCGACACGCCGGCCTCGGCCGCGACGGCGGAGATGCTCGGCTGAGCGCGCCGCCCGAGCAGCCGCTCGGCCGCATCGAGAATCGCCTCCACGTTGCGCTCGGCGATGGCCCGCCGGTGGTCTTCGCTCTTCGTCGGGTTCATGGGTTGACAGAAGTGTAAACCATGCTGTACGTTGCCTTTACACCAGTGTCAACCCAAAGAAGGAAGACCGTCATGCATCAGGCCGCCGCCCCTGTCCCCAGCCGGCACTCCCACGAGCGCAAGCCGTGGACGCTGCTGGTGCTCCTCGCCGTCGCGCAGTTCATGGTCATCCTCGACATCACGGTGGTGAACGTGGCCCTGCCATCGATCAGGCACGACCTCGGCTTCGCTCCCGGCGATCTGCAGTGGGTGGTGACCACCTACGTCCTCTTCACGGGCGGGCTGCTGCTGCTCGGCGGCCGGGTGGCGGACATGCTCGGCCGCCGGCCCGTGTTCCTCGCAGGCCTCGTGCTGTTCACCGCCGCCTCGCTCGCCAGCGGGCTTGCGTCCACACCGGCGGCACTGGTGGTGTCACGCGGCGCGCAGGGTCTCGGCGCGGCGCTGCTCTCCCCCGCGGCGCTCTCGATCATCACCACCACCTACACCGGCCAGCAGCGCACCACGGCGCTCAGCGCGTGGGGCGCGATCGGCGCCGGCGGCGCGGCGGCGGGCGTCCTGCTCGGCGGCATCCTCACCACCTGGCTCGGCTGGGAGTCGGTGTTCTTCATCAACGTCCCCATCGGCGTGGCCACCGCCCTGCTCGCCACCCGGCTCGTGCCCGCGCGCTCCGAACGCGACGGTTCGCTGCGCGAGCTCGACCTCGCGGGTGCGGCCACGCTCGTGTCGGGGCTCGTGGTGCTCGTGTACGGAGTGGAGGGCGCCGCCCGCCACGGCTGGGCGTCCGCGCAGACCATCGTTCTCCTCGCGGCCGCCGCCGTCGTGCTCGCCATGCACGTCGCGATCGAGCGCCGCTCCGAGCGACCCCTGATCCCGCCGGCCACGTGGGAGGTGCGGTCGCTCGTGTCGAGCGCCGCGGTGATGCTCGGCACCACGGGCATCCTGGTCGGAACCTTCTTCCTCAACTCGCTGTTCCTCCAGAACGTGCTCGGCAGCTCAGCTCTCGAGACGGGCTTGGCGTTCCTGCCGCTCGTGCTCGTGATCGGACTTGCCGCGCATGCGGGGCCGCACCTGCTCGACCACCTCGGCGCGCGGATCGTGGTGGTGGCCGGTCTCGTGCTGATCGCCGGGGCCGAGCTCCTGCTCAGCCGCGTGGGCGCCGGTGCGAACTACTTCGCCAACCTCCTCCCCGCCTTCCTGCCGCTCGGCTTCGGGATCGGGCTCGTGTTCGTGTCGGTGTCGGTCACCGCGATGTCGGATATCGAAGGCGAGCGCGCCGGCCTCGCCTCCGGCCTGATGACGACGGCCCATGAGATCGGCGGGGCGTTCGGCGTGTCGATCTTCTCCGCGGTCGCCCTCGCCGGTGGCAGCACGCTCGCCCACGGCTACGGGCACGGCGCGCTGGCGGGCGCGATCCTCGCCGCCGGCATGGCGGTGGTGGCGGCGCTGGCCGTGCCCGCCGTGCGGCCAGCGCCAGGCACGCACGTGGCGGCGCATTAACGCGAGCGTGCGTGGCAGAGGCCGGACGCCCGACTTAAGATGAACGAGCCCGACGATTGGCTCGACTTGGCGGTACGCGCAAACAGGGTCCGGGACCTGGCCCTGCAGCCCACGCCGCCGCGCCCCATCGGCGCGGCCGGCTGGCACGGCCTGTTCAGCTCGGCGTTCATGCGTTCGCGCAACGCGATGGTGCTGGCCGACGCGCAGCGAACTCAGGTGGACGTGAACGCCGCGTACGCGAAGCTGCTCCACCGCCGGCGCAGCAGCCTGATCGGACGGCCGCTGTGGGAGTTCGTGCACGCGGGTCCGCTCGTTACGCAGGAAGAATGGCTCGAGCTCCTGCGCCGGGACGAGTTCGCCGGCGACGCGGTGATGGAGCTGCCGGACGGCTCGACGGTGAAGGTGCACTGGGGCTGCCACCCAGAGCTCGTCACGGGCAGGCGGCTCGTCCTCTTCGTCGCGCTCGGGACCTCGATGGCCGGGCGGCACGTCCGCCGGCAGGTGGACGAGCAGAGCGGCAACGGCAACGCGCTCTCCGCTCGCGAGCTCGAAATCGTGCGCCTGATCGCGCGCGGCGAGACCGGCCCGGAGATCGCGGAGCAACTCCACATCACCCACAACACCGTGCGCACACACGTGAACAACGCGATGCTGAAGACCGGGGCGCGCTCCCGCGCACACCTCGTGGCGAAGGCGCTCGGCGGCGGGATCGCGCTGGGCTGAGCCACCGGCCCCTGATCGTGCAACCGCAGTATCGACGCGGGCGGCCCTGGCGGCCAGCATCTCTCCATGACTGCAACGACGCGATTTTCAACGCTCGCCGAGCCCGCCCCCGCCCACATGAGCCTCGAGGACCTGCCACTCACACCGCCGCCTCTGTTTGCCGAGGCGTGCGGCTATGTGGGACACGCGCGGTTCGTGGCGCTGCGCTGGCTCCCGGAGGTGCAGGAGCTGTGGTGGTCGGATGACGGCCACGCGACGCTCGGTGACGCGATCCCGCTGATTGCGCTGTGTGAGCACCCCGTCACCGCCGCCGCGCTGTGTGACTACGTGCAGGCGTCGAGGAACGCACAGTTCGGCCCCTGGCTCGTGGTGGATCGCGCCCGCCGCACCATGCAGGCCGGGCAGCCGCTCCAGGTTTGGCGCGTGATCGAGCCCCAGCGCGAGGAGGTGAGCCGCCGGCGGCGGCCCGCCCCCGACGTGATGCGCCAGCGCGAGCTTGCGCGCAGCGTGCTCATGTGGCTCGACTCGATGGCGCTCCGCCAGCCGGCCGAATAGGACGAGGGCCGCGGCGTGGATCCGCCGCGGCCCCGTCGTACAGCGTTCTACTGCCCCTCGTTCGTGCCTTGGGGCTGGGACCCGTTCACCTGCTGAGGCGAGGCCGGGTTCACCGTGACGGTGAACGTCCGGCTCGCCGCGCCCTGGTTCAGCGGGCCGCCGGGAATCAGCACCCGGAACACCTTCGCCCCGGGCACGAACAGGCGGCGGGTTATCGAGTACACCGACCCGGCCCCCACGTTCTGCACCTCAACCGTGTGGAAGCCGCTCCCGCTCGGGTTCTGGCGCTGCAGGTAGATCACGTGCCCGGTGGCGTTCGGCGCCACGGTGCCGCTGAACGTCACGGCCTGACCGGCATCCACCGTGCTCGGCGCCTCCGAGGCGGTGAGCATGAACCTCACGCCCTCGAACAGCTGCGCCGAGCGCCTGCCGCCGGCCCGCACCTGGTAGAGCGTGTTTTGCAGCGGCACCTGCACGAACGAGTAGTTGCCGCTCGAGTCCGCCGTCGTGCTCGCAACCTGTGCGAAATGGCCACCCACGGAGCGTGCGAACAGGTTCACCACCTGGCCCGCGCCGTTCTGCAGCGAGCCGCTCAGCGTGGTGGACTGGCCGACGGCGACTGGGTCGGCCGACGACGCGAGCGTGAGCGCCGGATTCTGAGACTGCGAGATCTCGTAGCTCAGCACGTCGGACACGCTCGCGATGTTGCGGCGGGTGCGCCGCACGAGCACGCGCACGTTCGCGTCGCCCGGCACGCGGAACGTGTGCTGGAACGCGAACGTCCCGCCCGGCCTCACGCGCGTGCGGTCGATGCGGCGCCAGCCGCGTCCGCTGTTCGCGTTCTGGCGCTGCAGGATCACGGCGTCGCCCGCTGCGAACGGCGACACCGTGCCGCTGAACGCGACGCTGTGGGCACGACCCGTCTCCAGGTTCGATCCGTTCGGCGGACCGCTCAGAGTGACCAGCGAGAACACGCGCTCGTGCACCGTACGACTGCGGGCGCCGAGCGAGCGCACGAACCAGTTGCGGTTGGTGTTGACGATCCCGTGCGGGCGCAGGAACGCGTAGAAGCCGTTCGCGTCCGTGCGTGTCCGCTGGATCGGGGTGAAGAACCGGCGCGGGTTGATCCTGTGCCACAGGACCACCGCGCGGTTCCCGTTGTTCGGACCGCGGAGCCGCCCGAAGATGGCGAGCTGGTCGCCCGCCACCACCGGGTTGTCGGACACGGCGATCGAGATGTTGTGGCGCCCGTTCGGGCTCGGATGCCTGCGCGCCTGCGCCGCTGCCGGCGCAAGGGCAAGCAGGCACCCGAGGATGCCGAGAGCGCCCAGGCATAGCCTGCGCACTGCACTCATTGGTGATGAACCTCCCAGGGAACGTCTGTTGCGCTGCCTTAACACGGGCGGCAGCCCGGAAGGTGCGGCGGGCGCTCAACATTTAGGAAGCGCTATACGATGCCCGCCTTGGTTTGGACGAGGAGGGTCTGGCTCGGCGTCGCAGCGGTTCTCGCGCTGCTTTGGGTTGCGCCCGCGCGGGCGGCGGTCACGCCGGTGGAGCTCGCGAACCATTGCTTCACGGTCGGCTCCTCAGGCACCTTCTATCTGAAGCCCACGGGCCTCGGCACGTACATGCTGTTCGACCCCGCCGGCACGGCTCCGGGCGAGTGGGCGATCAAGCCCGCAGGCGGCGGCACCTTCACCGTCCGCTCCACCGCGGACGGGCACGCGCTCGCGCCGTCCCCCATCGGCTTCCAGCCCGCCACCGGCTGCACGCCCTTCCCCGAGGCGGGACTCGACGCGACGGGCACGCCGCGCCGCAGCGTGAACAGGAACGGCACGGTGTTCGGCTTCGTGGACGCCCACCTCCACATCACCGCGGACATGCGCGCGGGCGGCAAGGTGATCTACGGCGAGGCGTTCGACCGCTTCGGCATCCCGGCCGCACTCGGGCAGGACGCGAGCGTGCACGGTGCGGACGGCAGCCTCGACGTGACGGGCAACCTGCTCCGCACCGGACTGCCTTTCGGCGGCCACGACACCCAGGGCTGGCCGAACTTCACCGGCTGGCCCACCTACAACACCCAGACCCATCAGCAGACCTATTACGTCTGGCTCCAGCGCGCCTTTGAGGCGGGGCTGCGGCTGGTGGTGGCGCAGACCGTGGACGACCAGCCGGTGTGCGAGATCGAGCCGCGCAAGACGGGAAGCTGCGACGAGACGCGCTCGATACGCGCGCAGATTCGCCGGCTGCGCGCGCTGCAGGACTACGTGGACGCGCAGGCGGGCGGCCGCGGCCGCGGCTGGTTCCGGCTCGTGTACTCGCCGGCGCAGGCGCGCCGCGCGATCGCGCACGGACAGCTGGCCGTGGTGATCGGGATCGAGTCTTCCGACCTGTTCGGATGCAGCCTGCGCGGGGGCCGCTCGCAGTGCTCGAAGCGCGATATCAATCGCGGCCTGAGCGCTTACAGGCGGCTCGGCGTGCGCGGCATGTTCGTGGCCCACTGGATCGACAACGCGTTCGCGGGCTCGGCGCTCGAGGGCGGCACCAAGGGCCTCTTCATCAACATCTTCAACCGCTTTCAGACCGGCCGCTACTTCAAGACCTCGCGCTGCCCCGCCCGCGGCCAGGGCGAGACCGTGGGCACGCTCAGCAAGGTGGAGCTCCAGGTGCTCGCACAGTTCTTCCCGGCGGCGAAGAAGATCGCCTCGCAGCCGTTCCCCAAGTACCCCAAGGGCAAGCAGTGCAACGCGCGCGGGCTCACTCCGCTCGGCCGCTACCTCATCCACCGGCTGATGGCGGCGCACATGCTCATCGAGGTCGACCACCTCAGCGAGCGGGCGCGCGACGCGGTGCTCTCCATCGCGGCCCGCAAGCACTATCCGCTCGTGTCGAGCCACAACGGCACGGGCGGCGAATGGACCGCCGCCGAGCTGCGCAAGCTCGAGAAGCTCGGCGGCTATGCGTCGGTCACACCCGACATCGCGCCGCGCCTGGCCACGAAGATCACGCGCATGGCGCGCTTCGGCTTCTTCGGCGTCGGGCTCGGCACGGACACCGGCGGCTTCGCCTCGCTGCCGGGACCGCGGGCCGACGCCGCGCAGCACCCGCTGAGCTACCCGTTCAAGTCATACGACGGCCGCGTGACCTTCCAGCGCGAGCACACCGGCACGCGCACGTTCGACCTCAACACGGACGGCGTGGCCCACTACGGCCTGATGGCGGACCTCGTGGCAGACATGCAGCAGACGGGCGGCCGCCGCGCCCTGCCCACGCTCTTCCGCTCCGCGGAGGCGTACCTGCGCACGTGGCAGCGCGCGATGCGGCGCTAGTTGTGCTTCGCGCTCCAGTGCACGGTGCCCGTGTCCGCGTTGCCGCAGCCCGGCACGGTGCCCTTCACGCGTAGCTTCCCGCTCGCGCTGTTCTGGTTCTTGAAGTGGCCGCTCACCCTGTAGGTCACGCGACCGCCGTTCACCTTCACCTTCGCGGCGAAGCTGCCGTCGCTCGCCACCTTGATCGTGTGCGGGAACTGATCCGACACCGCGGTCACGGTCGTGCTGCTGCCCTTGCAGGTGGCCTGGATGTTGTTGAACTCGAAGCGGGTGAGCTTCTTCACCGCGCCGTTCTTCGTCACGAGCGTGATGTCCACTGTTCCGCTGCCGGCTCCGGCGGGCCCGTGGATCACGCGCCGGGCGGCGAGCGCCACGGCGGGGAGCGCCAGCAAGACCGCCAGCGCCAGCGTCATACCGCGTCTCATGCGCGCAAACCTATTCGGGCCGGCGGCGCGCGGTCAACTGTGGAGCTCTGCCAGACGGTCGGCTTCCCCGCGCAGCTCGCGCATCGTCCCGCGGTCGAGCTTCTCGAACGGGTCTAGGTTCACCCGCCCGTTCTCGAACCTCCAAGCGCCGGCGGCCACCCCGTCGACCAGGAACAGCGACATGCCCTGCGGATACGCGCTGTTCGTGAGCGCCGGCCGGTGACGCTCCGGGAAGGTGCCCGCGCGGCGGATGTTGGCGAGCAGCATCGTGGGGTCCCACACGGGCAGAAGCCGCGGCGGCGCAGGCGTGTCCGGATCCGGCAGCGGCGCACGGGGCAGGTCCACGAGCTCCTTGCCCTGCTCGTCGCGGAAGCGGCGGAGCTTGAGCCGCGCGAGCGAGTGCCGCACGTCGGGCGCCCGCAGGCCGCTGATGCTCACGATGTCGGCCGGCCGCAGCGGCCCGAAGCCGCGCAGGCACGCGCGCACCAGATGGTCCGTCGCGGCGGCCACGTCCTCCTCCGCAGGCCGGCGCCGAAGCCAGTCGTCGGCCAGCCCGTACAGGTCGGCACGCCGCCGCGCCCACGTGCCGGACGGCGGCACGCGCACCATGTCGAGCCACAGCGCGGCGTTCCAGCCGAGCGGCACGCCGAGCAGCTCCCGTATCCGAGCGGTGGGCATCGGTCCCCCGTTCATCAGCTCCCGCAGGCGCGCAGCAGCAGCCGCCACCTCGTTCGCGTCCTGCCGGCGCGCGTTCACCACCCACTGCCTGCGGGCCTCGCGCAGCGCGGTGGCGAAGGGCCACCAGTCACCCGCCGACACGAGGTGGATGGTGATGCGCATGAGCGTGCCCTGCGCCACCGTGCGCCGCTCGAGCGCGCGGTCGAGCTGCTCGCGCTCGAATCCCTCGAGCCGCGTCCAGAGGCCCACGTACATGGAGGGCGCGTACTGCGCCTGGATGCCGCCGATGCGCTCGAGCGTCTTCGGGATCGTGGCCCGCCCGCGGCCCAGGAGAAGCTGGCGCGCGAGCAGCGCGCGGTTCAGGTGCCGCTGCGTGAGGACCTCCGGCGGCACGGCCGCCGCTACACCAGCGCGATCGGCTCGATCCGCCGCTCTGTGACGAGCTCTGCGATCACGTACGGATCCTCGTCCGAGAAGCGCTGCACCTCGGCGGGGTCGTCCACGTCGAAGACGATCGCGGCGCCGTGCGGCGGCTTGCCCACGGCGCCTGCGAGCAGCAGCTTGCCCTCGTCGCGCCATGCGTTGATCCGGGCGAGGTGAGCGTCGCGGTGGGGACCGCGGCGCTCGACGATGTCCTCGACGTACTCGTAGAACAGGATGTGGGCCATCGGCCGGGAGGCTACCGCGCCCTTCAGCTCCGGTCAGTATGGTCGGGCGGTGCGACGCTGGCTGCGCAGCCACCCGATCGTTGCGTCCGCTCTGGCCACGGCGATCGCGGCGGGCGGTGTGCTGCTGATCGCCGAGGTCACCGGCGTGGACGAGCTGGGCCGCGCGTTCGAGAGCGTGCAGCCCGGCTGGATCCCCCTGATCGCGCTGGCCGAGCTCCTCACCTATCCCACCTACGCTCTCGCGTACCGCTCGGTGGCTCAGGTGCATGGGCACGCGCCGCTCGAGCTGCCGATCATCGGGCGCGTGGTGGCCGCGGGCTTCGGCCCGTTCGCCGTGGCCGGCGGCTTCGGGCTCGACAAGCAGGCACTGCACGCGCTACACGAGGACGAACGCAGCGCGCGGGTGCGCGTGCTCGGGCTCGGCATCCTGGAATGGGCGGTCCTCGCGCCGATCGTCTGTGTGATCTCGATCGTCTTCCTCATCCAGGGGGCGAACATCCTCCCGTCGCTCCTGTGGCCGTGGGCCCTCGCGGTGCCGGCCGGCTTCGGCTTCGCCCTCTGGGCCAGCGCTCCCGGCAGGCGCGAACGGCTCTGCAAGGTCGGGGGCAAGCGCCGCACATGGCTCGCGGACATGCTCGATGGCGTGGGCGTGCTCCACACGCTCATCTCGCATCCGCGCAAGTACTGGGGCGCATGGGTTGGCGGAGTGCTCTACTGGGCGGCGGACATCGCCGCCTTCTACGCGGCGCTGCGCATGTTCGGCATCCACATGGGCGCGGGCAAGGTGATCCTCGCCTACGCGACGGGATACGCCGCAACGAGGCGCTCGCTGCCGCTCGGCGGCGCGGGCGTGACCGAGGTGCTGATGACCTACGCCCTCTACTGGGTGCGCCAGCCACTCGCACCCGCCCTCGCCGCGGTGATCGCGTACAGGGCGTTCAACTTCCTCCTCGCCGCGCTGCCGGCCCTGATCGCGCGGCGCCACCTGCACGAGCTGCTCGAGAGCGCCGACGACCTCTCGCGGCGCGCCGCCTGATATCAACGGCGCGAACCCGACCCGAAGGAGCTCGCATGGCCCGCACTCCCGTGCCTGAGGCACCACTCACCGATACCGAGATCGGCAAGAAGCCCGAGGGCGACGGCTGGTTCGTCGTGAACATGGAAGACGCCGTGGCGATGGGCATGTACGACGACCTCTACGGCGTCATCTTCGAGGGCCAGTTCGGCGCGTTCCCGCACTTCGGCATCAACGTGCGCGTGCTCGGGCCCGGGAAGCCAGCGGCGATGTACCACGCGGAGTCCGGGCAGGAGGCGTTCCTCGTGCTCCAGGGTGAGGCGGTGCTGATCGTGGAGGACGAGGAGCGGCGGCTCCGCCAGTGGGACTTCGTGCATTGCCCGCCGAACACCGCGCACGTGATCGTGGGTGCGGGCGACGCGCCCTGCATCGTGCTGATGGTGGGGGCCCGCATAGCCGGCCGCCAGCTCGTCTTCCCCGCGAGCGAGACGGCGCGGAAGTACGGGGCGAGCGTGGAGGAGGACACCGAGGACCGTGCGACCGCCTACGCCGGCTGGCCGCCGCTCAAGCCGGGCCGCTATCCGTGGCCGCCGGTGATCTAGCGATAGATGCTGAGAACGCCCGAGGTGGAGTGGTCGTTCGAGTTGCCGCTCGGCAGGTACACGCGGCGGCCCGCGACGATCGGCGTGTTCCAGTGCCCGGACGGCGCCGTGAGCTTTCGCACCAGCTTCCCGGTGGAGGGCTCGTAGACGTTGAGGCCGCCGTTCGGGTTGTAGACCCACAGGAGCCCGCCGGCGAGCACGGGGCTCGTGCCGGCCGTCCCGTTCTGCCAGACCACGTGCAGCCGCCCGCCGCTGAGCTGGTAGGCGGCGGTGCCCCCGCCGGTGGCCACAAAGGCCTCCGTCAGCCCCTTGCGGTGCAGCACGGCCGGCGCCGTGAACACGTCCGTGTGGCCCACCACCGGCATGTTCTGCACCTCGCCGCCGAGGCGCCTGCCCGCGGCGCCCGTGACGCCGAACAGGCTCGAGCTGAGACTGAGCAGATGAAGCTGGCCGTCCTTGCCGCCCTGCAGCAGGTAACTCGCGCCGGGGCCGCCGTCAGGCGCCGGCAGAAGCGCCGGGCTCGTGGATCCCACATCGGTGTCCGACTCCTCGAGCTGGCGCTGGTTCGGCGGCGTCCAGTGCCGCAGGAACCTCCCCACACCGGGTGAGAGCTCGAGCACGCTGTCACCCCAGTTGGTGCTTCCGTTCCACGGGCCGTTGCTCGACGTTGCGTAGACCTTGTGCGAGGCCGGATCCACCACCGCGCCCGCGCGGCCCCAGATCGCCGACTCCTGCGCCGAGCAGGTGGACGGGTTGATGATCGCCCGCCGGTTCGAGCAGAGGGAGTTGAAGACGTTGCGGATGCGGCCGCTCCTGCGGTCGATCGCCACCACCTTGCCCTGGTACGGCGGCGCGTCACCGATGTAGCCGCCGGTGGTGACCAGCACCGAGCGCCCATCGAGGTTGAGCGAGGAGGCGATCTTCTCGTGCTTCGCGTTGAGGGTGATCGACACCGGCCAGTGGCCCGAGCGCACCTGCCTGCCGTTCGACACCCGCAGCTTGTGAATGAATCCGTCGGGCGATGCCGCGAACACGTAGCGGTCGCTCGGGTCGGCCACCGGAGTGGCCGTTGTGATCTGAGACGAGCCGGCCACGCTGCGGTAGGAGCCGGGCGTGAACGTCCACAGCGTGGCGCCCGTGACCGCGTCCACGCCGAGCGTCTTGCCGTAGGTGGTGGTCATCACGACCAGGGGCCGGTTGTGGCCCTTCACCTTCGCGTTCGCGAAGTAGATGGGCGAGCTGTCCACTGTCCCTGCGATCTTCACCCGCCGCTCGGAGAGCTTGGCCACCCGAGCGGCACTCAGGCCGTGCGGAGCGTCATTGGTCCTGGCGGCGTTGTAGCCGAATCGGGTCCAGTCGCCCGCGCGGCTTGCGGCATGCGTGGAGGGCGGGCTCGTACTGGTCACGTCGGTGGCGCCGGCAGGCGAGCCGTTGCCGCCTCCGCAGCCGACCACCAGCGCGACGGCCAGTACGGCCGACCATAGAAGGGGTCGGTGAGAGGGCATCCAGCTATGAGGGTACGCAGTCCACGCGAGTAATCTCCCGGGCGCGATGAAGCTCTACATCTGCTGGGGCACCTTCCCGACCCCGCGTCCAGGCGGCCACCCGTGCCGCAACGCGTACGAGGCGCTCAGGAAGGCCGGATACGAGCCGGAGCTCGTCAAGTCATACGGCTGGAACGTTCTCCCAGGTCCCCTGAACGCCACCAGCGGGCGACGCGACGCCGAGCGGCTCACGGGCGACAACACCGTCCCCGTGCTGGTCACAGACGACGGCCAGGTGGTGGCGGATTCGAAGAACATCGTCACCTGGGCCGAGCAGCACCCGGCGGTCTGAAGCCCGACTGCGCCGTCTCATAGAGTTGGCCGATAACGGAGACGCCCTCCGTTACGAGCCCATGTCGTCCCTGCCATCTGCGACCCCGCCGCCTGCCACCCCAACACGGGCACTCGTGCCCGTGTTCGGCGCCCTGATGCTGGGCATGCTGCTGGCGGCGCTCGACCAGACGATCGTCTCCACGGCGCTTCCCACGATCGTCGGGGATCTCGGAGGCGTGAGTCACCTCTCCTGGGTGGTCACGAGCTACCTGCTCGCCTCCACGATCTCCACGCCGCTCTACGGAAAGCTGGGCGACATGTACGGGCGCAAGGGGATCTTCCAGTTCTCGATCGTGATCTTCCTGGTGGGCTCGGCCCTGGCGGGCGCGTCCCAGTCGATGACCGAGCTCGTGCTGTTCCGGGCGCTGCAGGGTCTCGGCGCGGGCGGGCTCATGGTCGGCGCGCAGGCGATCATCGGCGATCTCGTGCCGCCGCGGGATCGCGGCCGGTACATGGGCCTCATGGGTTCTGTGTTCGCCTTCGCGAGCGTTGTGGGCCCGCTGCTCGGTGGCTTCTTCGTGGACGCGCTGAGCTGGCGCTGGGTGTTCTATGTGAACCTGCCGATCGGCGTGGTCGCGCTGGCTGTCACGGCGTCACGCCTGCACCTGCCTCCGCGCGAGCGCAGCGCCCACCGGGTCGACTATCTCGGCGCCGCGCTCCTCGCAGGCGGCACCACCGCCCTGATCCTGCTCACCACCTGGGGCGGCAACCAGTACGCGTGGAACTCCGGCGTGATCATCGGACTCGGCATCGCCGGCGTGCTGATGCTCCTGCTGTTCGTCCTGCAGGAGCGGCGCGCGGCGGAGCCTGTGATCCCGCTCCGGCTCTTCCGCTCCGGGCCGTTCAGCGTCACGAGCGGAGTGGCGTTCCTCGTGGGGCTCGCGATGTTCGGGGCGCTCACCTTCCTGCCGCTCTTCCTGCAGGTGGTGGACGGTGCCTCGCCGACGAAGTCGGGCCTCTTGATGCTGCCGCTCATGGCCGGGCTCCTCACGGCGTCGATCGTGTCGGGGCGCCTGATCACGAGGATCGGGCGCTACAAGATCTTCCCAGTGGCGGGCGGGGCGATCATGACCGCCGGCATGTACCTCCTGTCGCTGCTGGGCGTGCACACCACGCGCGCCACGTCGTCGCTCTTCATGCTCGTGGTGGGCGTCGGGATCGGCACCATGATGCCGGTGCTCGTGCTCGTCGCGCAGAACTCGGCGCCGCCGCGCGACATCGGCGCAGCCACCTCCACCGCCACGTTCTTCCGCTCGATCGGCGGCTCCGTGGGCGTGGCGCTGTTCGGCGCAATCTTCGCGTCGCGGCTCGGCACCGAGATCGCGAAGCTCGTGCCCACAGGCGCGCTCGGCCACTTCAACTCGCACGCGCTCGTGGGCTCGCCCAGTGCGATCCGGTCGCTGCCCGCGTTGGTGCGCGACCCGCTGATGCACGCCTTCGCCAACTCGCTGCACACCGTGTTCCTCTGCGGGATGGCGCTGTCCGCGCTCGCGTTCCTGCTCACGCTGGCGCTCAAGGAGGTGCCGCTGAGGACGGGCACCGCCGCGGCGGCTCAGGCTGCATCGGAAGTGCCGGGCGAGCAGGTGCAGGAGCTGGCAGCCAGCAGCTAGCGGCTAGGTGAGCTAGGAGCTAGCCCCGGCGAAGTGGGGGTGTTGCCCGCACCCGGTATTTGGGAGGTTGCCCCATGGGAGGAGCCGCCTTCCGAGCGTAACTTCACATCACTCCCTACCCCCGCCCCAAAGACTCGAGGTAACGGCAATGAACGGTGTGATCTACCACATGGCGCTACAGGCCCGGACCGACGACATGCGTGCTGCCGCTGCCCGCAGCGCCGAGCGTCCGGCCCGCCGCAGGCTCTTCCGCCGCAGCTTCTAACCGGCGCGCAACCTGCCTTCGCGAAGCCCCCGTCCAGGGGGCTTCGCTCGTTGAGGGCTCGGTCGCCCTCGTCGTCGTCCGCCGAGCCGTCCCGCTCGTCGTGCGCCGACCGCCGCTCCTCAGCCTCCTCGCTCGAGAGCGGCGTTCCACACCAGGCGCATTTGGTCAGCGGGGACGCGCTGTAGAGCCTCGCCCCACAGGTTGGGCACACGAACTGTGGCATCGCATTCCTTAAAAGGGCGTGCTCACTATAGATCCTGCGTACGGTGAGACGTTGCTCACTGGTCATGAGCATGGACGGATGGACGGTGAGGCAGATGCTCTAGCGCTTGCGTGCGGCAGCCTTGCCGTCGCGGGACGCCCTGTTGCGGTTCCCCTTGGCGGGCTCCGCCGCCTCGAACAGCATCGTCACGAGCTCGCCTCGGAGCTCGCCCTCGTGATCCGCCTTTAGCAGCCGCTTGCCGCTCGCGCGCTGGATCTTGTCGATCCGATCGACGAGCCCTTCGAGCTCGCTCGCCACAGCGGTCCAGCCCTCGTCGTCGAGCACCAGCGGCAGCCGGCTGAGGTGAGCGTCGGAGCGGCTGAAGCCGCCCTCGGCGGCGGCCTTGTTCACCGCAGCACCGATCTGCGAGAGCGTGGAGCCGACGGTGGCCTGCTTGACGAGATTCGGCGCCGTGCTGAAAGCGCGGTCGCTGATGCGCGGCCGGATCTCCGCCCGGTAGTAGTGCTCGAGCGTGCCGCGCACGGGCGTGGTCTTCACCAGCGAGATCAGCTTCAGGTCCGCAAGCTGGCGAACGTGGTAGCTCACATTCCCGAGGGGCGCATCGATCTCCTCTGCTATCTGAGAGGGACTGGCGACGCGTTCCTCGAGGATCGACAGAATCTGGATCCGAAGCGGATGCGCGAGCGCCTTCACCAACCGCGGATCGGTGATGTCATGCAGCGTCCTCAATTACGTGCTCCTCGAAATGGCCAGGCACGCGAGCTCGCGGGCCAGTGGACTGGTTCCGACTCCCTTGGGCAGCCCGGTCTGCCAGAGGGGCATCGTTTGACCCATCCTACGCGATCCGATCAAGTTCTCCGCTCTGTAGGAGGGCCATGATCGACGCCATCTACCGCCGCCGTCACGGGATCCAACTGGCGGGGCTGCTGCTGCTCCTGACCGGTCTCGGCGTGGCTATTGGGGTTGAGGCGGCCGCGGGGCTTGCGCTGGTGGGCGCCGCCGCGCTCCTGCTCGCGGTGGTGCAGCCGCAACTTCTGGCGCATCTTCGCTCTCAGCAGGGGCGTCGCCGGGCGCCGCGCAACGGGCACCTGCCCGGCGCGGACGCCGACGACGTCAGACCGCCCTCTCGCTCAGAGCGCTAGAGGCGGCGCGACAGCAGCGTGCGGGTGTCGCCTCCGCCCGGCCGCGAGAGCTTCACGCGAAGCGTGTAGGCGCCCTTTCGAAGCCCGCGCGGTGCGATCCGCAGCCGGTACGTCTTCCTCGGCACGGCGTGCAGGGTGCGGAAGCGTCGGATCACCTTGCGTCCGCGGAATAGGACCACCGACACCGGTGCCGGCCGGCTCACGCGATACGTGGCTGTGAGCTTGCGGCCGTTGGCGCCGCCGAACACGGGGCTCGACAGGTGGAATGACGAGATGTCCCCGCAGCGGGTGGAGCCGTAGAAGTCCGCCCGCCGCAGGAAGCGGCCGTGGCTGCGATGGAAGGTGTCCGACCGCGTGGCGGTCTGTGTGCCCGGCGCTCGCGCGACCGCCTGTACGGCATACCAGCCGTCCGGCAGACCCTTCCCCCGGAACGTGAAGGTGCGCTTGGGATTGCGGAACGTCGCCACGCGCTTCCGCCTCGTGATGCGGTTGCCGATCGAGTAGCGGTACACGTTCACGCGCACCGACCCCGGCCGCCTCGACCTCGCCGTGACGTGCAGCCCGTGCTTCGCCGCCCTCGCTGTGAAGTGGGCGAAGCCCGCGCCCGCGAGGCACGCGGTTTGCGTGCCCTTCACCCCGCCGGCCGCAGCCGGTGGCGAAGCCCAGTGATACAGGTAAACGCCGCGGCCGTAGGTGGCGGCCACCAGCGTGTTCGGGTCCCCGGGGTTGAGCTCGAGATGCGTGATCGGCACGTTGGGCAGGCCCTTGCCGAGCACGGCCCAGCTCGAACCGCTGGTGTCGCTCGAGATGAACGCGCCGATGTCGGTGCCCACCACGAGCTGCCCGCCGCGGAGGATCACCCAGTTGGCTGGAGTGTCCGGCAGGTTGCCGGTGATGTCGGTGAAGTTCTCACCGGCGTCGGTGGACTTGAACACGTGGCCCGTACCCACCTTGCTGGTGTCGTCCTTCACCGCACCGGGCGGCGCCCACTTGCGGCCGTAGCCGCCCACGGTCACGTAGACGGTGCGCGGGTTGGCCGGGTCCATGCGTATCGAGCTGATGTAGCGCGACGGCAGCCCGTGCGCGGCGGCGATGTGCCAGCCCTGCCCGGTGAGCCGCTTGGGCGCTTGCGAGCCGCCCACGTTCGTGGCGATGCCGTTCGCGAACGGCCGACCCTGCGTGATCACGTCGCAGAACCCGCAGTAGCCGATGTAGGCGTTGTCGCCGTTGAGGTCGATCGCCGACATCTGGTTGTCCGGGTCGTCGCTCGCGGAGCTCGCGCTCGCGTCGCCCGGGTGCTTCTGCGTGCCGAGGTCATAGACCTTGGTCCACTGCGTGTTGATCAGCGAGCAGGTCGGATCGACACACGACACGGTGTCCGGTCCCGCCGTGGTCTCCTCCACGTCGCGACCGGCCGTGATCAGGTGGTTCGCATCGGTCGGGTCCATGATGAACGGGTTCGAGAACTGCGGCGAGGTGAGCTGCGGATCCATGCTCATCCAGTTCTTGCCGCCGTCCTTCGTCACGCTGATCGCGCCGCCCGTGTACTCCTCGTACGCGATGTTCGAGTTGTCCGGGTCCACGGCCGTGAAGAACCCGTCGCCCCCGTAGATCGCGAACTGCTGCTGGTCGGGCTGGATCTTCAGCTCGCCGTTGTCCTGGAGGCCGGCGTAAACGGTGCCGTCCTTTGCCATCTCCGCGTCATACGGCTGGAGCGTGTGCAGGTCGGTGTTGATCCCGCGGCCCCAGTGCGTGTTGTCGAAGTCGCCGCCCGCGTCGATGTGCTGCGAGTAGGCGCCGCCGTCGTTGCCCACCACGAGCGTCACGCCGCCCTTCCCGTCCGGGATGAAGATCGACCCGTGCTGGTCGGGGTGCGTGGTGGTGCTCGCCTGCGGCGGGTTGTTGGTCGGGCAGTCCGGCAACCCGGTGTTGAGGAATGCGCACGTGGTGCCGCCGAAGTAGCGGCCGATCACGTGGAACTTCGTCGTGTCCGGGACGGTCGGCGGCGTGCCGCTGCCCTCCCAGACCTCCTCGAGGCCGAAGTTCAGCCGCGTGGGGATCCCATTCGAGTCCTGCATCGTGGGATCCGGCTTGACCCACTCGTTGTACCAGGCCTGCACGCCCGGGCAGTAGAGCTGCGAGGCGCACACGCCGCCAACGAGGGCGGAGCCGCTGGTGGGGTCGTTCGAGAACTCCGCGGAGTCCTCCATCTCCTTCCAGGTGTGGCCGAAGTCGGTGGACACGTACACCCCCTTCACCACGGTCGGCGAAGGCACGCCCGTCGGTCCCTCCACGTCGATGCCGGTCACCCCGCCGTTGAACTTCACGGCGTCCTCCACCAGTGCGTAGATCACCTTGTGGTCCTGGTTCGGCCCGTTCGCGATGCCGAGCGCGATGCGCCCGGTCTCGGCCTGCGTGACGAAGCCGTGATCCGAGCCACCCACGTTGGGTGTGGTCTTCGTGAACGTGCCGGGAGCGCCCGTGTCGGACTCGTAGATGCCGTTGTTGGGCGACTGGACGGTGCCGTCGTCGTCCTTGGCCGTGCCCGCGCGCCAGCCCACCGCCGCCACGACGGCGCCGGGCGTGCCGGTGATGCCAGCCTTGGGGTCGCCCTGCACCACCACGTCCGTCACCTGGTTTGCGAGGAAGCAGCCCTTGGCGATGCTCGAGTCACCCGTGCAGTCGGGCTGGCCGGGCGCAACGCCCTGGCCGGTCGGCAGGTTGACGTTCGTCCAAGTTACGCCGTCATCGGTGGTGCGGTAGAGGCCGGCTCCAGTGGCGGCGTACGCCACGCTCGGGTCGCTCGGATCCACCGCGATGCGGAAGCCGTTGGCGCCGTCCGGCACGCCGGTGCCCTTCTGCCAGGTGGCTCCGCCGTCGGTGGAGCGGTACACGCCGAGGCCCGCGATGGAGTCGAAACCGAACGCGTTGTCGCCGGTGAGCACGAGCAGCGTGCCGCCCTGAGCCGGCGAGTACGCCACCGCGGACACCACCTGCGTGGGCAGGTTGTCGCCGATCGAGGCCCAGTGCTGGCCCATGTCCGTGGTCTTCCAGATGCCGCCGTTGGAAGCCGCGGCGTAGAGGGTGCCGGTGGAGTCGTCGTAGGCGAAGTCGCTGATGCGGCCGGACACGGCGCCCAGCCCCTCCTGCGTGCTGCCGTTCGACTGGTCGAACTCCGTGTTGTCAGTGGTGTCAGCGCCCGTGCCGTAAGGACTCCACGACCCGTCCGCGCCGGGCACGGTGGCCGCAGCGGCCGCAAGCGCAGAGCGCTGCTTCACCGCGCTCTCATACGCCCCGGACCGCACGCTCGTGAACGGATCGGTGTTCTGGCTGGCCCGCGCACTGTTGGCGCGCGAAAGGTCAGCGAAAGACTCCGGCTTGAAGCGAGCCTCACAGCCCTTGGCGAGGCCTGTGGGGCGATCAGCATCGCCACGGTCCCTCTCCTCCGACCTCCGACCTCCGACCTCCGACCCGGCCGCGCCGGCATCCATCTCACGAACTTGTCCATTCGGACAGGCGCGGACGATCCTGCCCACCCGCCTCGCCGAGCCGCCGCCCGACAGCGCGAGGAAGACGATTGCAAGGGCGCTCGCGGTTACGAGCGCGAGAAGTGCCACCAGCCGCAAGGGCCTCAGCCGGAAACTCATCCTGTGTGTTCTCCCGTTCCGTGGGCTGCGCGCGGCCCCCTGCCGGCGCACGCCCTATTGCGCAAGGGATCGTAACCGGGACGGTTCAGGAAGGTCGCAGTTGGGTCACGCCGCGGCTATCGCAGCCACGCCGGCCACCACGATCGCGGCCCCGGCCACGCGTGGCCTGGTCACCCTCTCCCCCAGAATCACGTGGGCGAGCACCACCGCGATCACCACGCTGGTCTCGCGCACGGCCTGCACCGCCGCGAGGGACGACGCCGGCGCGAGCCTGATGGCCGCGAGCACCAGCGCGTACGCGCCGAACATGCCCAGGCCGGCGACGATCGAAGGCGCGCGGAGCTCCGCTCCCAGCGCGCGCGTCCCGCGCCTGCGTGTCAGAAGCGGCAGGTACAGGAGCGCGGGGATGCCCACCACGAGCTCGAGGTACGGCAGCGGATGCGCGTGCTTCAGGCCCTGCTTGTCGAGAAGCGTGTAGGAGGCGATGCAGACGCCGATCGCGAGCCCCATTCGCACGTCGCGCGGGGCGGCTCTCCCACGCTGCCCGCGCACGAGCAGCAGGCCGCCCGCCACGAGGCAGACCCCGACGGTGGCCAGCGTGTCGAGCGATGCGCCCAGCAGCGCGACGCTGAACACGAGCACGAGCAGCGGCGATGAGCCGCGCGCGAGCGGGTAGACCACGCTGAGCTCGCCTGCCTGATAGGCGCGTGCCAGCAGGCTCAGGTAGAGGAGCTCGAAGGCGGCCGATCCCGCCGCGTACGGGAGCGCCCTCGCGCCCACCTGCCAGGTGGCAGCCGCGACGGGTGCGAAGGCCAGCGTCCCGGCCACGAGTGCGACCGCCGTGGCCGCCTCAGTGTCACGCGCGCGCGAGAGGAGCAGGTTCCAGGCGGCGTGCACGAACGCGGCGCAGAGCGCGAGAACAAGCGCTGTGGTGGGCATCGTGTCGGAGTGTCCCGTAGCGGGTAGGCGGAACCTGACCTCCTTCCACCGTCCTGGCTACCATCCCCCACATGGAGAGCAGTAACGCCCAGATGCGCCGCACCGATGTCCTCCGCGACTCACCCCGCATGTTCGAGAACGATCTTCTCGACAAGCTCTCGCGTGTGCATCCGGTCGTGCCCGTCCTGATCTTCGTGCCGGTGATCGCGCTTATGCTCGTGCTGGCGGTCACGCACGGCATGGAGGCGTGGCAGATAATCGCCGGGATCGCGGGCGGATATGCGTTCTGGACGCTTTGCGAGTACTGGATCCACCGGATCGTGTTCCACTTCGAGCCGGAGGAGGGCTTCGGAGCGCGGCTCCACTGGATCATCCACGGCGTGCACCACGACCACCCCAACGATCCGATGCGGCTCGTGATGCCGCCGTCGGTGAGCGTGCCGCTGTCCGCCCTCTTCTTCCTGCTGTTCGTGGCAGTGCTCGGCACGCCCACCGCGTACGCCGTCGGCGCCGGCTTCTGGGCTGGCTATCTGATCTACGACGAGATCCACTACCACCTGCACCACCACATGCCGAAGACCCGCGCCGGCAAGCTGCTGCGCGAGCTCCACATGCGCCACCACTTCCAGGACGACACCCGCGGGTTCGGGATCAGCGCGCCGTACTGGGACACGGTGTTCCGCACGCCGCTCAAGCGCGGATCGAAGAAGCGCTAGCCGTCGGCTATCCTCGCCACCGCCCGCGGATGTGGCGGAATTGGCAGACGCGCACGGTTCAGGTCCGTGTGGGGGAAACCCCGTGGAGGTTCGAGTCCTCTCATCCGCACTCAGGAAAAGGCCCGCAAAAGTGGGCCATTTCGTTTTCACTGGCAGAACCCCAGATCGCGTTTTGACCGGCAGCGCGGCCTGTGGTCGAATACCCCCAGCAAATCCGGCCAGAGGGGGACCGCATGTCGGTGATCATGACGCTGAGAGCGAAGGGTGATCCACAGGAGTTGGAGCGGCGCGCTGCGGAGGAACCGGAGCGGATACGCGCAATCGCCGACCGTGCAAAGGAGCACGGACTGATTGCGCACCGCTTCTACGGCTCCGACGATGGGCAGCTGATGGTCATCGACGAGTGGCCGGATCCACAGAGCTTCCACACCTTCTTCGAAGAAATGCGGTCTGAAATCGACCCGTTGATGCGTGAGGCGGGCGTCACCGCGGACCCTGAGGTGACGTTCTGGCGAAAGCTGGAAACCCACGACGAAGTCGGCTGGACCGACTAAGCCCCGGACTCAACGAAGCCAGCACATCCGAGCGGGCAATGTCGCGTCGTCGACGTTCCGTCTCGGCCTCGCTTCGTTGCTGTGGAAGGCGGACGGCTGGACTCCTTATCGATCCACGTCAGGCCAGCTATCGGCTTAGCGCGGAGGACAACGAAGAGTCACCCGTTGGCGAACGCTGCACGGTCTGTCTGCTGGGAAGTTCCGGCCGAGCGAGGCCGGCCGCTTCTGCTTTGCGTGGGAAGGAGAAGCGGCGATGATGATCCCGACGTGAGTCTCTGGGGTCACCTAAGAGAAATCGCTCATGCCGTGCGGTCTGCGCGTCTTCCTAAGCCTCCGAAGCGGCGCTACGACCTCTACGGCGAGGCGGCGGAGCAGGTGATCACCGGCGAAGGCGGCGGCCGCGGCGCTATCCGCAAAGGCGGAGTCTCAGACGAGGCCGGCCCGGATCCGGTCGACTCACGGCGCGACTAGGCGAACCGGATGCGGCTTCAGCTTGGACGAGAAGCAACGTGCCAGCCTGACGTGGTCAGGCGCAACGCTCCCGCTCGGATCGTTCCCGCGAGGCGAGCCTCAAGCCCGCAGCTTGCGGTGACGACGAACTGAGCAATGGGCGGGATCAGGCAGGTCTTGAAGGGGTTGGTCGCGGTAGCCGGGCTAATCCTGGCGGTGTTCTGGTTGTTGTTCAGCAATCTGGTGTTCGGGCCCGACTACTCCCGGTCGCACGGTCACGCGATGGCGATCTTCTGGACAGGCCTCGTCGGGTCCTTGGCGCTTACGCTGGCGTGTCTCATCACGCTCTCGGGCCGGAGTCAGTCGCTGTTCGTGCGGGCACCGGCGGCCGCAGCCGCTCTCCTCGGCGCGACCTGGTTGGTGATCGCAGCACACTAACCGTCGCTTAGCTCAACCCCGCCTCGTTCATGCAGAAGCGAGGACCGAGCCGGGTTGCGATTAGCCTGTCTGGTGAGGGGCTGGAGGCGAGCTAGGTCGCAGCCGAGGGAGCGGACAGTGCGCAAAAGGATGCTCAGACGTCGTGAGGCTCGTTCCATCGCGGAGGACCGAATGCGCGAGTTGCTGAGCGATCCGCCCGCGGAGCTCCTTCGAAGGTTCGGCCCGAGGGCCGCGGGCGGCGGTGGATCGCAAACGCGGATAGTCGAGGGGGCGGGGCAAACCGCTGACTACATGGAAACCGTGACGGTGGCTCCCGGTCGCGAGAATGGTTACATGGTCCTTTTGGTCTCAGTGTCGGCGCCGCTGCCCACTCCTTCTTCGGCGCGGACCTACTTCGGGCGGGTAGCGCCGGGGCTCTACCGGCGGGGACTTCGATGGCTGCTTCCAGTCCAGAAGATCGCGCGTGTCTCGCGGGGAACAGCGCCGCGAGCAAGGACTCCGAAAAGCGGGGCGCCCGAGGACTGATGCGCCGTTCCGATCGCCGCTTTTCGGGAGGGGGCAGCGGGGCTGCCGCTACTCGGTCGATCCGGCCTCGTTGAGCGCCTCGCCCTCGTCGTAGTACATCCGTGTCCGCACGATCCTGCCACCGCGCAGGGTGTAGAGCTGGAAGATCCGTTGCTCGCTCTCGACGCCGCTGCTCTTGCCGCGCCCAGAGTGGCGCGTGTTCGCCAGAACGTGGTCCCCAAGGTCGGTCAACTGGTCGACCTCGACGCGGTAGTCCGACCAGGCTCCGGTCCATTTCGTCATCGCCTCGACGATGCCGTCGTGCCCGTGGTACGTGCCCGCGCCGGGCTCGTCGGCAGGCTGTGAGAACTCGACCTCGGGGTCGAAGCACGACAGCGCCAGCTCAAAATCTCCAGCGGCGTAGGCGTCGTATACGCGCCTGACCGTCTCGATGTTCTCCTGCGACACACAATGGAGTATCTCGCGGAGCCTCGCCGTTGGCTCACTTCTGCTTTGGACGAAAAGCGAGCAGCCAAATAGCTGACGCGGTCCGGCGGCTTGACCAACCAGCTCAATACTGTCTGGCCTGTGGACCTGATCCGGCGCATTCAGGACGGCCAGGGCGAGTTTCTGCTCTTCGCCTTGACTCCGCCGCGTCTCGCGACGGATCGCGAACGTGCCCAAGCGATCGCCGACACAACAGTCGCTCGGCTTCGCCCGCTGGGCCTGGACGGCCTGATCCTTTACGACATTGACGACGAATCCGAGCGGAATGCCGCCGAACGGCCCTTTCCGTTCATGCCGACCCTGGACCCCGCCGATTACCTCGCCGATCACCTCGGGACATGGTCAACACCGGTCATCGTGTACCGCGCCGTCGGCAAGTACGCCCCGGAGG
This sequence comes from Thermoleophilaceae bacterium, assembly GCA_036378175.1. Classification (GTDB taxonomy): domain Bacteria; phylum Actinomycetota; class Thermoleophilia; order Solirubrobacterales; family Thermoleophilaceae; genus JAICJR01. The sequence continues at coordinate 1,234 of DASUWY010000028.1, read as the reverse complement.
ATTTGCGCTCGTGGCTGTCGGCGCAAGATCCGGCGAAGGTGATGACGGTTCTTGTCGGGGCAGCGTCGCGCACCGCAAATGCACGGACCTCCCTCGCGGACGCTCAAGCGCTGCGGCGTGAGGTGAATCCGAGCTTGGCGCTGGGCGGTGTGGCGATCCCTGAGCGCCATAGTCGGCGTGACGATGAGCACTTGCGGCTCCTTGCCAAGCAGGACGCTGGGTGTCGGTTCTTCGTGACTCAGGTCGTCTACGACCTCAACGCGGCGAAGAACCTCATCTCCGACTACCACTATGAGTGCGAGGCGCGAGGGATCGCAGCAGCGCCTTTCGTCTTCACGTTCTCGGTGTGCGGATCGATGAAGACGCTCGAATTTCTCCGGTGGCTCGGCGTCGATGTCCCGAGATGGATTGAGAATGATCTAAAGCACGCCGCCGACCCACTCGAAGCCTCCCATCAGCAGGCGCTCGCGACAGCAACCGAACTCATGGCCTACTGCCGCACACTGGGTGTGCCCTTCGGGATCAATGTCGAGAGCGTCTCGATCAGGCGCGTCGAAATCGAAGCCGCAGTTCAACTTGCGCAAGAGCTTCGAACGCAACTCAAGCCCTGATCCCGGCCGGCGGTCGTACCGACCCGCGGAGGATCCGCTGTTCGGACCTGTCCGCACTCTCGGACCTTGGTCGCGTGAAAGCAGCAGCCGGCTAGCGCTTCTGCTTTGGACGAGATACGGCAGTGCCGTTTGCTCGGAGCGGAGACTGGTCGGATCCGATCCGTGGCTAGCGCCGGCGACGCAGAAAGAGCGTTAGCACCGCCGAGACGGCGGCTGCGATAGCACCGGCAAGCAGGAGCCAGGTCGCGGTGTTGGGGCTGCAGCTTCCGCCGCCCTCGGCAGGTCCGCAGTTGGCGATACGCACGATGCCAACCAATGTCCACAAAGCGAACAGCGCCAACGAGACAAGTGCGGCAACAACCGCCGTTGCGACCCGCATAGCGGGAATCTTGCTCGATCAGGGATTGCTTAGCGTCGGTCCCATCGGTGGTCCGGGCACATGTCAGGGCTACTGGCGCGGCCCACGCGAGGCTATTTTCGCTTTGGACGGAAGGCGAAAGCCTACGTGGCAGCTTGTCGCACAGCTCGGTCGAGTTCGTACATGGCCAGGGCGGTGTGGAGGACTACGCGTCGCGAGTCCTCAGCGGTTATCGGCTCGCCCTCTTTAGCGGCTCCGTGCTCTT
>DASUWY010000027.1 GCA_036378175.1 Thermoleophilaceae bacterium | reverse complement strand
GCCGACGTGGTGGTGGGGTACCGGGCGCGGACGGCGCGTCACGGCACGTCGCGCTTCTGCAACTGGATCGCGCACTCGCTCTACCGCGTCCCCCTCCGTGATGTGGACTGCGGCTTCAAGCTGTTCCCGCGTGACCTGCTGCGCGGCCTCGCCCTCGTGGCCAACGGCCCGCTCTTCAGCACGGAGCTGATGGCCAAGACGGTGGCCAGCGGCGTGAAGATCGCGGAGCTCGCGGTGGTGCAGGACCCGCACGCCGCGCCCCGCGGGGATGGCGCGCTGGGGGCTGCGCGAACGGCGCGCGAGTTGCTGGTGCTGCACCGCCCGCTGCGCCGGCTTGTTCTTAAGAAGGCTTTATTGGAGCCGTCGTAGCCTCGGAGCCGCAGTGGTCACGCACTCGCCGCTGAAGATCCTCGTGGTCGATGACGAATCGGCCCTCAGGGAGGGCCTCCGGCAGTCGTTCTCCCGGGAGGGGCACAAGGTGATGGCGGTGTCCGACGGCGCCGCGGCGATCGACCGCGCGAGCACCGATCAGTTCGACATCCTGCTGCTCGACGTCGCGCTCGGCATGGGACCGGACGGCTACGAGGTCTGCCGGGCACTGCGTGCGCGGGGCAACATCGTCCCGATCATCATGCTCACCGCGCTCGACACCGAGGCGGACGCGGTGCTCGGCCTCGAAGCGGGAGCCGACGACTACGTGACCAAGCCGTTCGGCCTCGCGGAGCTCAGAAGCCGCATCCGCGCCGTTCTGCGCAGGGCCGATCCGCTCACCCACGGCAGCCAGGTGCTGAGAGTGGGCCGGGTGGCGCTCGACGTCGCCCGCCGCGAGGTCACCCGCGACGGCGAGCCGGTGGAGCTCACCTTCTCGGAGTTCGAGCTGATGGCCACGCTCATGCGCTCTCCCGGCACGCTGTTCGGCCGGCAGGAGCTGCTCCGCGCGATCTGGGGCGACAACGCCTACCGCGACCCGCGCGCGATCGACGTGCACGTGCGTCACCTGCGCGAGAAGCTCGAGGAGAACCCGGCGGCTCCCACGCTCCTGATCACAGTCCGCGGCGCCGGATACCGGCTGAATTGCGCCTGAGATGCGGAGGCTGCCGGCGCTCGGGCTGAGGGGTCGCATCGTCGCGGCCCTGGTGTTCACGAGCGCGGTGGTGCTGGCCGTGGCGGCGCTGCGGCTGCTCCCGCCGCTCGAGCATCAGCTCAGGCGCGAGGAGGTCACCTCGCTGCGCAACACGGCGATGGCCTCGCGCGCCACGTTCGAGGATCTCAGCCTCCGTCAGCTGCACGCCGGCTCGCGCAGCCTCTACCACCTCGCCCGCGCGCTCGAGCGGCGCACGGGGGCGCGCGTGCTCGTGTTCAACCGCTCCGGAACCCTTCTCACGGACACCCAGCCGCACAGGCCCGGCCGCTTCTCGGACGTTCCCCAGGCGCTCAACCGGAACCGGCCCGTGAGCGGCGTTCACCTTCGCAACTCGGGGGCGGGCGAGGCGCACGTGGCCCTGCCGATGAAGATCGACGGCAACTCCTACGCGCTCGTACTGCGCAAGCCGCTCGACGACGCCAAGGCCGCCGCACAGTCGGTCCGGCGCGCATTCACCGTCGCGTCACTCGTGGGGCTCACGGTGGCGCTGGTGCTCGGAATCGGCATCGCGGCCACGCTGGTGCGCCGCCTGCGAAGGCTGCGAGACGCCACGCTCCTGCTCGCGGAGCAGGGCCCTGAGACCGAGCTCGCCAAGGACTCCTCGCACGACGAGGTGGGCGATCTCGCCCGCGCGTTCTCGACGATGCAGGAGCGGCTGGCGGATCAGGAGTCGGTGCGCAGACAGTTCGTGGCCACGGCGTCGCACGAGCTGCGAACCCCGCTCGCGGCGCTGCGCCTGATGCTGGAGCTGCTCGAGGACGACCTGCGGGCGGATCCGCCGGACCTCGACGACGCTCGCGCGCAGGCCGGCCTGGCCCGGGTTCACTCCGAGCGGCTCGCCGGGCTGGCGGCCGACCTGCTCGACCTCAGCCGCCTGGACGCGGACGTGCCGCTGCGCGAGGAGCCCGTGGACCTCACCGAGCTGCGTCGCGCGGTGGTTGCCGAGTTCAACGATCCGCGCGTGGCGGCCGCAGCCCCGGTGGACCCCTGCTGGGCGAGCTGCGACCCGAGCGCCGTGGCCCGGATCGTCCGCATTCTGGTGGACAACGCGCTGCGCTTCTCCCCGGCCGGCGAGCCCGTGGAGGTGGAGGTGGGCCGCGAGGGTGATCGGGCCGTGGTGACCGTGACCGACCACGGGCCGGGCGTTCCCGAGGCGGAGCGCGAGCGCGTGTTCGAGCGCTTCCATCGCGGCAGTCCGGACGATGGGCACCCGGGCTTCGGGCTCGGTCTCGCGATCGGGCGCGAGCTGGCGGAGCGGATGGGCGGCTCGCTCGTCCTCGACCCGCCGCGCACGGGCGGTGCCCGGTTCGTTCTGCGCCTGCCCGCCGCGGACCCGCTCGAGGCGCGAGCTAACGAGCAGGTCCTTCTCCGCTAACCGTCCTTAACCGGTTCCGGGGCACGATCGGGCGGAGATGAACCGCCGGGATCCCGGATCGGCTTGGCCACTCGCCGCGGCCGTCGCGGTGGCGCTGGCCGGCTTGCTCACGGTCGCATCGGCGATCACTCCCAACCTGCCGTGGCGCGAGCACATGCTGGTGACGATCGAGCCTGGCCCGGCGATCGCGCTTGGCCACGTGCTCGCGGCCGCGGCGGGCGTGGCGCTCACGTGGCTGGCGTGGGGGCTCGTGCGTGGCAAACGCCGGGCGGCGAACGCGACCATGGCGCTGCTCTGCGCCTCCGCGCTGCTCCACACCGCCAAGGGCCTCGATTACGAGGAGGCCGGCGTTGCCCTGGCGCTCGCCCTGCTCCTGTACCTCGGCAGGCGCGGATTCGTGCTCGGTGGGGACAGGCCGCGCACCGCGGTGATCGCGGGGGTGGTGATCGTCAGCGCCGCGGCGGCGTCCTACGCGCTCTCGGCAATCGATCTGCTCGTGAGCAATCGCGCTCGCACGCTGGGATCCGCGCTCGCCGCAGCGGGCAACGCTCTGGCCAGGGGCGGCTGGTGGCTGCGGTCCGGCAGCCCGCTTTCGCTGGCGCTCGACCTGCTCATGCTGGTCTCGCTCGGCGCGCTCTTCGCGCTGCTTCATGCGCTCCTCCGCCCCACCCCGTCCGACGACGGTCATATGGCGGAGGAACACGCCCGGGCCGCCGCCATCGTGGCGGAGCACGGCCGCGACTCACTCGCGCCGTTCGTGCTCAGGGAGGACAAGGCGTTCTTCTTCTCGCGCGGTGGGCTGCTGGCGTACCGCACGCTGAGGGGCACCGCGGTGGTGAGCGGCGACCCTGTTGGGCCGCCCGGCTCCGCGCCCGGCATCCTCGCCGACTTTCTCGAGCTGGCGGGCAGGCGCGGGTGGGACGTGGTGGTAACCGCGGCATCGGCGGCGCACGTGGATGTGTACCGCCGGGAGCTCGGGCTGCGCGCGCTCCCGATCGGAAACGAGGCGGTGGTGGATCCGCAGGCCTTCACGCTCGATGGTCGCGCGGTGCGGAAGGTGCGCCAGTCGGTGAACCGAGTGGAACGCAGGGGCTGGCGGATCGAGGTGGTGGGAGCCGCCGAGCTCTCGCGCGAAGCGATCGCCGAGCTGGACGAGGTTCAGACCGCGTGGGCGGCGGAGCAGTGCGGGCTCAAGGGATTCGCGATGACGCTGGGGCGGCTATGGGGCGCGGCCGAGGACACCGGCTGCCTCTACGTCCTGGCGCGCGACCCTGCTGGCAAGGTGGCCGCGTTTCTCCATTTCCTGCCGTACAACGGCGGCCTGTCGCTCGACGCCATGCGCCGCGCCGGCGATGAGCCGAACGGGCTGAACGAGGCGATGGTGGTGCGGGCCCTTGAATACGCGCGCGAGCGCTGCTTCCGCGAGGTGAGCTTGAACTTCGCAGGCTTCGCGCACGTGATGGCGGCGGACGCCGCGCTCACGCCCCGGCAGAGAGCACTGCGCGTGGTGCTTCGGCTCGCCCACGGGCGTTTCCAGCTCGAGCGGCTCGTGCGCTTCAACGAGAAGTTCTTCCCGGACTGGCGGCCGCGCTACCTCGTGTACAGCCACCGCACGCACCTGCCGCTGGCGGCACTGCGCGTCCTTCAGGCCGAGGCGTACATCAGGCCGCCCCGGTCGCGTCAGCTCACGACCGGATGGCGGCCGCTGCCTCACCCCGTCCTGCCATCTGCGGCGCGATGACCACACCAAGCGCGATCAGGGCCACCGCGAGCCAGATGCCTCCGCGCGACAGCGAGCCGGACACGTGGTGGCGCACCGCGTCGTTCTGCGCCACGGCATCGGACACGGCTGATGCGCAGATGAGGAGCACGGCCGAGCCCGCGGCCGCGATCGCTCCCCGCACCGGCAGTGACATGCGCGTGCCCGCACGCAGCACCACGCCCAGCGCCAGCCCGGTGGGCAGCCACGCGACGACCATCCGCCCGAGCGGCTGCGCGTCCCCGCCTGCGAGCTGCTGCAGCGGGAGGGCGCCGCTGAACGTCGGACCGAGCGCCAGGCCGTGAAGGTCGCGCAGGAGATAGAGCCACCCCGTGCCGACCACCACGGCGCCCACCAGTGCGACGCAGCTGATGGCCGCCGCCGACGTGTGAAGAAGCGCGTCGCGCAGGCGCTCGTGGCGCTGGCGATAGCTGGCTGGGTGGGGGTTGGCGTACATGGGGTGGCGAGTTACGGCAACAACTACCTCAACTACCGGGGCTTCCCCGCGCCGCACACGCCGGAGGGCGTGCCGCGGGGCCGGCTTGTACACGTCCAGTTCTTCTCGCCCGCGCTGCACGAGCGGCGCTCGTACCTCATCTACCCACCCCCAGGATATGAAGCTGCAGCCAAGCGGGGAAAACGTTTTCCTGTTCTTTACTTCCTGCACGGCGCGCCCTCCACGCCGGACATCATCTTCAAGGCCGGCCGTATCGGAGTGGACTACGACGTGCTGCTGCACGAACACCGCATCCGGCCGTTCCTGATGGTCATGCCGGACGGCCGCAACGGCACCTTCGTCAGCGATACCGAGTGGGCGAACACCGTGAAGGACGGCCGCTACGGCAGCTTCGTGATGAACGTGGTGCATGCGGTGGATCGACGGTGGTCGACGATCCCGAAGCGCCGCGACCGCTTGATTGCCGGCTTCTCAGAGGGGGCTTATGCCGCGCTCAACTTGACACTCCACCATCTACCCGTGTTCGGCTCACTCGAGAGCTGGTCCGGTTACACGCATCAGAGCGCCGCGAAGGGGCCGTTCGCGGGCGAGCCGCTCCTCACGGTGCAGGCGAACGAACCGAACATGTACATCCACCAGGTGGCGCGCCGGGTGCGGCGGCTGGGGCTGCGCGCGTACCTGTACACGGGCCAGCGCGATCCGTCGAAATCGCAGGTCGTCGGCTTTGCGCGCGAGCTGCGCGGTGCGGGCGCCAAGGTCACGCTCTCGGTCTTTCCCGGCGGACACAACTGGCGCATGTGGCGCGACCACGCGCCGGCGATGCTCGAATGGGCGTCGCGCGCGCTGACGGGGCGATGAACGGTCTCGCCGCCGGCATCGCGCTCGCCCTCGCGGCGTCGCTCGCGCTCAACACGGGCTACCTGTTCGAGCATTCCGGGCTCACGCGCGGTCCCGATATCGATCTGCGCCATCCGCTCGCCACGCTGCGCTGGATGTTCGCGTCGCGGCCGTGGCTGGCGGGACTCGCGCTCGCCACCTTCGGCTGGGCGCTGCACGTGGGGGCGTTGTCGAAGGCGCCGCTGTCCGTCGTGCAGGCGTTCGTGGCCGGCGGGCTCGTGCTCGCCCTGCCGATCGGGCGGCTGATGTTCTCGCAGCCGCTCGGCCGGACCGAGCGGCGCGGGATCTGCGTGCTGGCGGGCGCGCTGGCGTTGCTCGCGCTCGGGATTCACGAGCACGGGGCCCATGGGAGCTTCCACTCCACGCGGCTCGCGCTCTACCTCGGGACGTCGCTCGCGGCAGCCGCGCTGCTTGTGGTGGCGCCGGCGCGCGGGCGCCGAGCGCCGATTCTTGGCCTGGCCGGCGGACTGCTGTACGGAGCGGCCGACGTCGCGATCAAGGCGTTGACCGGGATCGCATCGAGCCATGGCCTTGGCCATGCCCTGCTCACCGGCTGGCTCGTGGTAGCGGTGGCCGCCACGCTCGCGGCCGCATACTGCTTCCAGCGCGGGCTCCAGATCGGCCCGGCGCTGCCCGTGATCGCCCTCATGACGGCCGGCACCAACGCACTCTCGATCGTCGCGGGGTTCGTGGTGTTCGGCGATCCGCTCGGGCGGACGCCGGGGCTTGCCGCCGTGCATGCCATAGCGCTGGTGGTGATCGTGGTGGCGGCCACGCGGCTCGCGCCGGCTACACAGACCGAACGAAAACTCGTGCCGGTCGCGACGTGAGGTCGCGCGCCGCGCTCGGCGTGCTCGTTGTCCTGTTGGGTGGCGCCGGCATCGCGGCCGCCGTGCTAGCTCACGGCGCCTCCCGCCGCCGGGCTCCTCCGTTGTCCCCTGGCACGCTCAGCTACGGCAGCTTCCACTCGGCCGCCTTGCGCGGCAGCGACCACTACTCGATCTACGTCCCGCGCGGGTACGCGGGCTCGCGCCGGCGCTACCCCGTCATCTACTTCCTGCACGGTCTCCCCGAGCAGGCGGGCGCTTACAAGTCGATCGAAGCGGTGGTGCGCGCGATGCAGGAGTCCGGGCACCCGGCGATCGTGGTGGGGGCGCAGGGTGCCCGCTCCGG
>DASUWY010000026.1 GCA_036378175.1 Thermoleophilaceae bacterium | reverse complement strand
GGCGGTCAGGTCGTCATCGAAGGTGACGATGGTGACGTTGCCGAAGCGCATCGGCTCCTGGTTGGACAGCGCCGCGATGGTGCCCGCGGTCTTGGTCTTCTCGACGATCCCGTCCACGATCTGAGTGGGCAGGGTGACGTCGGCTGTGGTCAGAGCGGCCACGGTGACACCCCTTTCATGGGTGGTTAGTCAGACCCGGTGAGACCTCGGAGGAAGTCGCGCTTCGGGTCGGATGAAGTGGTTTGGGTCTTGCCCTCGCCGCGAACGACGTTGGACTTTCGCTTGTCCTCACTGGCGACCGCCAGGCGCTCCGCGAGGCGCCGCATAGCGTCCTCGTCGGTGAGTGAGTCGAGCAGTTCGGCGTCTTCCTTGCTGAGCTTGTGCTCGAGGGCGACCTCGCGTCGGAGCGCCTTCGCCTCGGCCTCAATGGCCCGCTGTTCCGCCTTGGCGGTTCGCTCGGCGGCCTTCTCGGACTCGGACTTCTGTGCTTCCTCGATCTCAGCCAGGCGCTTCGCCGCCTCGGCGTTCTCCTTGGCGCGCTTCTCCTGTTCGCGCGCCTTCTGCTTCCAGAAGTCGACCGTTTCGGACGGCTTCGGCTGCTGCTGGGCCTGCTGCTCGGTTGCCTCAGTCTCCGTTGCGGTGGCCTCGGCGGTCTGCTCGGACATGCGTTCTCCCGTTTCGGGTTGTCCCCTGCCGTTCCGGCTGGGGTGGCTAGAGGTTGTTCGCGATCCACTCGCGGACTCGCGCGTTGTCCGTCTCCTTCTGCGCCTCGGAACGGCGCCGAGCGGACGGCACATACTCGGATTTCACGGCCCTGACCTGCGCCGGGTTGAACGCCGGGGCAGCCTGGCAGTGACAGTGGTCATGGGGCGCGAAGTCCACGCTCTCCTCGCTGTAGACAGCGCCGCGGCTGACGAGCATCGCGCAGAAGTCGCACTCGCCCGAACCGATCCGCATCCACCCCTCGGCGGACGGGTCAGCGACCGACGACGTGGTGACGACGTTGCGCGCGCCGTTGGCTATGCGCTTCTGGAAGCCGCCCTCCACAAGCGACTTGAACGATTCGCCGTCCGTCGCGGTGTCCAGCGCCCACGCCACGAGGCTCTGCGTTCCCGTGTCGCCAGGCTCGGGCACGATCGCGGAGAACCGCTTGCGCGCGCCCGCCTCCTCGCGCAGCGCGTCGTAGTAGTCAGCGGCGAGGCTGCCGGCCGCGAGCGAGTAGGTCTCCACGAGATCCGGCAGGAGGTCCATCAGCGCCTCTTTGGCGTCCCGCGCGTCCCGCACCGACCGCCACAGCACGGCGAGGTCACCTTGGGCGACGATGCCGAGGTCACGGATCGCGCGCCGAAACTCCTCGTACCTGCTACTGCGCGCCACCGGAAGCCGTCATCCTGTCCGCGGCCGAGCGGAGCGCCTGTAGAGCCGCCGAGCCCTGCGCCCGGCGCTTGTCGGCCATCACGCGCTTAACCTGCTGCTCATCGAGGCCGAGTAGTTCCAACTCGACCTCGGACTGAGCCGCGGCGATGAGTGGCACGATCTTCGAGCCGGCGTCGGCCTGAGCGGACGGTGAGACGTAGCGACGATCCCGCCACTTCGGCTCGATCGTCAGCCACTCGCGCGGAATCTCGGACTCCCCATTCAGGATCGCCAGCGCGCGGAGGTGCGACCGCTTGACGGCCGGCGACCAATCCTCCACGGCACCGTCAGCCTCGGCGATGAGCTCGTACTGCGAAGCGTCGTAGGAGTCCGCTGAGGTCGGGTTGGCGAAGTCGGTGATCGCCAGCGCGGAGTCCGGCAGTGACGACTCGCGGGCGAACAACTTGGCGAGCGTGTTCAACTGCGCCAGATTCGGAGTCGGCGCGGATGCTGGGAACTGCTTCACGTCGGCCCGGTCGAGGTTGTTGTCTCGCGCGTTCGGATCGTCGGCCGGCAGGTCAGGGATGCCGCGGATACGGCCCAACGCGGCGGCCATCGCGGCCACGTTCGCGCCATTCTCGCCCTTGACATCCTTTGCCAGCGCACCAAGGAGCCAGAAGTCCGGGTAGCTGTAGATGTCCATGTGGCCCTCAAGCCGGATGAGCGCCCGCACGGCCTGCTTCTGCAGCCCGATCAGCGGGCGAGTGATCCGCGAGGACCCCATCGCGCGGCCGACGCGGGGCTTGTAGATCATGGCCTCGACGGGGACGCCCCACGGGTGTTCCTGGTGGTCGACCTCCCAGGTCCCGCCGTCCTTGACGCCGGTCACGGTGAGGCCGTCGAGATAGAGCGCGAACTCGGTGATCTTGCCGTGCTCGTCGCGGTCGAGCACCGAGAGCAGGTTGTCCATTCGGCGGCGTCGGGGGTTCCAATCGCCGGTTGCGCTCACCGCGTCGCGGACGTGAATCAGCGACTCAGGCTCACCGTAGGCGCCCTGCGTGTTGATGAGGAACGCGGGGCCGTGGATCAGCGACGACACCTTCGCGGAGTTGATCTCCGAGCGCAGGTCGTTGTCGTCCCATACGCGCTGCGAACCGAGGTCTTCGAGGTCGCCGTCCGCCCACACGAACCGCTCGAGCGTGCAACGGCGTCCGAGCCCGTCGACAGCCTTGGCGATCCAGCCCAGGACGATGCCCATGTTGAAATAGGCGGCGGGGATCGTGTCGCCGATCCGGCGCGCTACCTCCTGGTTGTCGTAGAGCCGCTGCCTGAGCAGGTTTCGCGGCTCCTTGTCCCCGAGTTGGGCAACGAGACGGTTCAGGGTGCGCTGCTCGTCATCCGACAAGCCGGGGACGACGAAGGAGTCGAACTGGCCCACGCCTTCACCGCCTCTCATCTTGTCGCGCTTGACCTGCCGCCGGATCGCGCCGGCTCGCGAGTGGTCTTCTTGGTCATGGATGCGCCGAGTCGCGCCAGCGTCACGGCCACGAGCGGAGCGATGTTCACGGACGGGTTACTGCGGTCATAGCCCCAACCGCCAGCGGTCCCGATGGCGCGCTTGCGGGCACCCTCGCGGGCGTCGTTCACGCTCTCTTGGTCGGCGTGCGTCAGGCGACCCGCCTCGACGTCAGAGGTGAGCAGGCCGCATCCCTTCGCCATGTCCGCAGCCGAACCGATGTGGACCTTCACGCCGCGCGCCTTGAGCGCCGGCACCATCCGGGCCGCAGGTGACTGGCCGTCGATCACCACCGGCATCCGACGTCCCGCGCGCTGCACGACCCACTCGACACAGGCGGCGTCGTCCACTCCGGCCCAGACTTCCTCGACGTGCGCCGAAGTGTCCTCGACCCAGCAGGCGCCCACCGAGATCTCCCCGGTGTGCGAGGCGTCCACGGCCAGCGCGGCAGGCTTCGAGCCGTCCGAGGGGCCGACGTCGGCGCCCTCAGCCCACAGCGCGCCGTTGATCGGGGAGAACTGCTTGACCAGCTCGTCGTAGATGCCCAGCGCCTCGCGGTTCCACGAGTCGTCGTTCTTGAGCTTCTTCCGCAGCCGCAGCATCGCCCGCTCCGTCGTCCGGTGCGGGAACGACGGGTTCGCCTTGCGCCACTGCTCCCGGTCCATCGGGTCACAGCCGCGATCCGCGCTCGTCTCGATGTAGAGCGTCGCGTCCGACTCGCCGTCGAGGGCTTCCTGCCGGAACAACAGGAACGTCTCGCCCGGGTCCTTCGGCCGCGGGGGAGTGCCCATCAGGAAGAACAGCGGATTCGGGGCAACGTTCTGCGTCGCCGCCATGTCCTCCATCACGGCCTCGGTCATGATCTGACCCTCGTCGCAGACCAGCACGTCGACGCCTGTGAAGCCACGACCGAAGCCAGACTCGCGGGCGCCGAACAGGATGCGGGACCCGTTCTTGAACAGGATCTTCTCGTCACCCTTGCCGCGGAGCACCTGCATCACATGAGCCGCGACCTTCGGCCGCTTCGCCATGCCGTCGAACTGCGCGAACGTCTCGGCCGCCGTCGTCTTGCGGTGCGCCGTCCAGATGACCGTGAGGTCTTTGTTCGTCAGGCACAGCGCGAAGATGATGCACGCGATCAGGTACGTCTTGCCGACCTGCCGCGGGATGGACAGCATGATCGTGTCCGAGGCGTAGGAGCCGTCCGACCGCTTCGCCAGGATCAGGCGGCCGGCGCCATCCTGCCAGCCGTCGAAGAACCAGCCGAGCCGATGGCAGGTGTCGCGCACCTTCGGCCAGCCGGTCGACTTGATCCCAGCCGGGGCGACGACATGGCGGGCGACCTCCGACAGCGGCCGGCGGTCAGTAGCCGGTGCCGTCCCAGACTTCATCGTCAGTCTGCGCGACCACCGAATGCTCCTCGTCCTCGGCAATCATGATTGCCTCGATCTCCTTGCCGATCTCGAGCTGGCGGCGGGAGAGCGCGGCTAGGTCACGGGCGGGAGTGTTCGGGTCGTCCAGCGCCCGGGCGATCCGGCGACGCATCGCGCGCAGCTCCTCGATGCGAGAGCCAGCCTCGGCGGCCTCGAGGATCGTCTTGGGTGTCTTGGGCTCAGGCTTCTCGTCGGCCGACACGGCGCGGAGGTTCTTGCGAGGGGGCATCGCGAACCTCCTTGGAAAAATCGAATGGGGGGTGAGCGCCT